>CAZNGU010000573.1:0-2044 GCA_964572325.1 uncultured Methylomarinum sp. | reverse complement strand
TCTGTTTGTTTTTTACAGTCATCCTGAGCGAAGCCGATTTCTACATGGGTGTAGGGTAGTAGAGTAACGCAGGACACTTGCAAGGATGCAAGTGGTAGGACGACTCAGGAGACAAAGTCGAGCAGTTGCCGAAGAATCTTAACGGTACATTAAATAATTATTAAATTAAAGATTTAACATTTAACATTTTTTAAGTAAGGTCATACTATGAAACTTTATAAAATTCTAATACTTGCATTTTTCGCAATTTCGCTGATTTCGTGTGGCGGCGCAGAAGAAAGAAAAGCGGTGTATATGCAGAAAGCGAAAGCTTCGATGGAAGCTGGTGATTTAGATAAGGCTAGAATCGAGTTAAAGAATGTTTTACAGATCGATCCTAAGGATGCCGAGGCTTATTATCAGTTGGGGAAAGTCTTTGAACAGCAAGGTGATTACCGGAAAGCGTTTTCACATTATTTGAGAGCTGAAGAACTGAATCCAGAGCTTCTAGAAAACCAGGCAAAACTGGGGAGGATTTATCTTTTATTAGCCAATCAGTCTGATAAAGCACAGGAAAAGATTGATTTTATTTTAGCTAAAGATCCTGGAAATGAAGCTGGCTTGCTGTTAAAGGCTATGATGCTTGTCAAAAATAAAAACAAATCAAAAGCAATAAAGGTAACTGAAAATATTCTTCTTAAGACCCCCGGTTATGTTGATGGCGCAATATACCTGGCAAAGTTATATGCTAGTAAAGATAATTTTTCTGATGCAATAACAGTATTGGACAGCGCTTTAAAAATAAACCCTGATAATGAGGCTCTCAATAAATATTTGGCTTCTATACTTGTAAGTAATAAGGATTATTCGCGTGCTGAAGTATTATATGAGGACTTTCTTGAAAGAAATCCTGATAGTGTTTCAAGCTATAATAACTTGGCAGCTTTTTATAATAAGACAGGAGATAAAGCCAAAGCTGAAAAAATACTTCGCATGTCGATTGATAATGTAACAGATGACATAGACAGAAAGATAACTTTAATAAAGTATATTAAGGCTATCAAAGGCGAAAAAGATGCTATTGCTGAATTAGAAACTATGATTCAGAAAAATGCTGGAGTTGGTGAGCTGAGAACGGTGCTGGCAGAATTATTATATGTGGGAGGCGATAGGCAATCTGCAATTGATGTATATAATCAGGCTATTAATGATTTTCCTGAGGAAGTAACAGGTGTCGAGTCCCGTATTTCACTTGCCATAATATATCTTTCTGATCAGGATTATGAAAGCGCTAATAAAATTATAAATGATGCATATAATGTTTCTCCAAATGATCCAAAAGTTAATTTTTTAAAAGCCAAGTTGGCGCTCCATAACAAAAATTATGAACAGGCCATAATCTCCTTACGCATCGTTACCAAAGAAATGCCTGAGAATGTTGAGGCGTTTCTGTTGTTGGCCAGCGTTTATAAGCTGAAAAAAAATGAGGAGCAGTACAATAGCGTATTATATAGCGCATACGATAATAACAAGACAAATGCTGATGGTTTGTTGATGCTGGCGAAGTATTATTTAAGCAGAGATGTTCCCCAGGCTGAAAAAATTATTGATGATTATAATAACCTTAAAGAATCTGATTATAAAGGTTTGTCTATAAAAGCGGCTATCTTAAATAAAAAAAATGCTCAACTGGAAGCCTTCAAGATAGCGAAAGAACTAATGAAAGTTTATCCGGAAAAGCCAAACGGGTATATACAAGCTATGCCGTATTATGTACATCAAAATGATAAAGATGAAGCTATCTCTGTATTAGAGAAAGGTTATCGTAATACAAAAGGCGATAGGAAGTTACTGTCCTTATTAACTTCATTGCAAACATCAGAGAAACAATATGATGTTGTGCTTAATAGAATTGAGAAAGCGCTAGAGTCTTCGCCAAAAGATGCAGAACTTAATTTATTGCTGGCAAAAGTATACCTGTCCAGAAATAATATAGACATAGCGGAGTCCACTCTGCTAAAAGTCGTTGATCTAAAGCCCTCTTTAGAAGAACCATACCTGTTGC
>CAZNGU010000572.1:0-2054 GCA_964572325.1 uncultured Methylomarinum sp. | reverse complement strand
TTATTCCTCGTTGGAATAACGAAAACCAGCAATAAATACATCATTATGAATCAGCACCCATGAAAAAGTGGTTGTGCAATTTAAACGCAACCCGTATTACCAAGCATTTTGTGGTCAAACGGCGTTTAGTCTGGATTTACCTTGCGACAGTACGGAACTGGTTCATTTTAGAAAACGGATAGGCGAGAAGGGCTTCGAGAAAATTTTTCAGGTGAGTGTGGGTTTGCACGGTAAAACCGCGTTAGAAGAAACAGTGAATATTGATACCACTGTACAAGAAAAAGCAATTACTTACCCAACAGACGCCAAGTTAGCAATCAAGATGATTAACCGCCTTAACAAGCTGGCAAAACGCTACGGTATTCAGCAGCGCAGAATATTCATCAAGGAAGTAAAAAACCCCCGTTTAGCCATTCGTCACTTTCGCCATGTCAAAGCCGAGCAAAAGCCAAAAAGGCACTCAAACGACTGCGTACTATTGCCGGTATCCAGATTCGTGAATTACGTAGAACCTTACCCAAATACAGTCTGTTCGAGTACCACCAAAAGGACTTTCTATTCTACGAACGGGTACTGGGACAACAGCCAAAAGATAAAAATAAAATCTATTCCTTGCACGAACCCGCCGTTTATTGCATAGGGAAAGGGAAAGATCACAAACGATATGAATACGGCAATAAAGTCTCCATAGCTAGCACCGCAAAAACCAATATTATCGTGGGCGTAGTCAGTCACGATAACAATATTCATGACAACCACATTTAATCACAGCAATATTAATCTTCCGCTAAAGTTAGATGCCTTATTACGCTGGATTATAATTACTCCTGACACCCACCGTATTCATCATTCAATGATAAGATCAGAAACCGACAGCAACTATGGTTTTTCTATTTCTTTGTGGGATAGGCTATTCAAAACCTATCAAGCTGAACCTGAAAAAAGCCAGTTAAGACTGGATATTGGATTACCTGAATAACAAAACCAGCCAGAAGTTGGTTTTGTTCAATGTTTATTATTACCGTTTAGGAATCAGTCGTTTCAGGGAAATAAAAATAATAAGCAATAATAGCAAGCCTGCAATAGCTACCATAATTTGCGCAAATGGAAAGCCGACAAGAAATAGAAAACGCTGTTCTGTTGCTATTCCGTTAGCATCAATTAAGTGTAATTTAATGGCATAAACATCTATTTCCTTAATTTCACTGTTAATAGAAACAACCTGTTGGGAAAAGTATTGAACAGGCATTTTTTTAATCACAGAAAATGCCGTATCGTTATTTAAAAACAAGCCTAGCCATGACTGTCGTTTTAAAATTTGCAGCTCAATAGCCATTTTGCTTAAATCAGCAGAAATAGAATCCACTTTAATGATAATACGCTCTAAATGAGGGAAATGGCGGCAATAATGTCTGTCAGGATTTGAGCCTTTAAACTGGTAACCATTTAATCTGAGTTCTATTTTACCCACCTTAACGAGACATTCATTATTACCATGAGAACCGGCATGGGCAAATACTGAGCTAGAAAAAGAACATAGTAAAGAAATAATAATTAATAGTTTCAATAGGATACCTTGATGTTGTTTGTCTGTTTGGAAAATCGGGGGATATTTTAAGTTTCCTCTGTGTATACATTATTTTACAGCAAAATATTTGGCATGATGTCGTTGTTGTTTTTCCGTAGCAGGTTCTCTATTCTCGGACAGGCTCCTAGATAAAAGAATTGTGTAAAACGCTTAAAGCATTAAACATAGAACTTAACATTAGTCAGTATGTGCCTGTTTTTCAGTATATTAGTAATTAGTTATGCTTTATAAGCTTATGTTTTTACATCTATTTAATTAAAGTTCATTTTTTTTTATTATAAATATGCTTTTTTTATAGACAATGCTGTTTTTTTTAATATAAACTGCACAACAGCTTATGGATGGCACAGCAACTCGCTGTAGTTAATGAGGAGAAAAGCAACCTTAATGGTTATAATAATTAAAAAATAGTAATTGCTTGGTTTACTTTGCCAAAAAGGCATAAGCGTATACAACTTAATAATAA
>CAZNGU010000571.1:0-2060 GCA_964572325.1 uncultured Methylomarinum sp. | reverse complement strand
TTGACCATCCCAGTTTTGGCATGGCCGTTATTGGTCGAACACTAGAAGCACAAGGTTTTAGAGTCGGTATTATCTCCCAGCCTGATTGGCAAAGCGCAGAAGATTTTAGAGCATTAGGGCAACCCTCGCTATTTTTTGGCGTGACTGGCGGCAATATGGACTCCATGGTTAACCGCTATACCTCGGATAAAAAAATACGCTCTAATGATGCATATACACCGGATGGGGCAGGGGGGAAACGGCCAGATCGTGCGGTTAATGTGTATTCTCATCGTTGCCGCGAAGCTTATAAAAATGTCCCCGTGATTATTGGGGGTATTGAGGCCAGTTTAAGACGCATGGCACATTACGATTATTGGTCTGATAAAGTGCGAAAATCAGTAATACTGGATTCTAAAGCGGATCTACTGGTATATGGCAATGCAGAAAGACAAATTGTAGAAATTGCGCATCGTTTAGCGCAGGGTGAAGCTGTCTCAGAATTAAAAGGAATTCGTGGCACTGTACATTTTGTCAAACAGGTACCTGTTAACTGGACAGAAAAGGTATCGACCTCAATTGATAAACCAGGGACGATTAATCCACCGCAAAACCCTTATCAGGAAGAACCGGCTTGTGATAAAAAACCGACAGACTCAGCGACTGAAAAAGTAGTTCAGTTTAGCCGGCGAATCCCTAATAAACAACGCGCGCAAACGGTAATTCGTTTACCTGATTATGAAGCCGTCAAAGATGATCCAGTGCTTTATGCACATGCTTCCAGAGTAATGCATGGAGAAACCAATCCTGGTAATGCCCGGCCTTTAATACAGCGACACGGTACACGCCAAATCTGGATTAATCCTCCACCAATTCCATTAAGTACCAACGAAATGGATGCTGTTTTTGATCGCCCATACTCGCGGTTACCGCATACACAATATGGCGATGCCAATATTCCTGCATTTGAAATGATTCAGCATTCAGTCAACATCATGCGTGGCTGTTTTGGCGGATGTACTTTTTGCTCAATTACGGAACATGAAGGGCGTATTATTCAAAGTCGTTCAGAAGACTCTATCATTAAAGAAATAGAAGCTATTCGTGACACGTCTCCAAGTTTTACCGGACATATTTCCGACCTAGGTGGCCCTACTGCCAATATGTACCGTCTGGCCTGTAAAGACAAAAAAATTGAAGCCTCTTGTCGATTACCGTCTTGTGTTTTTCCGGGTATTTGTCCCAATCTGGACACCAATCATTCTTCACTAATAAAACTCTATCGCAGAGCTAGAAAATTACCGGGCATAAAAAAAATATTTATTGCTTCAGGTTTACGCTATGACCTAGCGGTAAAGTCGCCGGAATATGTTAAAGAACTGGTGCAACATCATGTCGGTGGATATTTAAAAATAGCCCCCGAACATACTGAAAACGGACCCTTGTCAAAAATGATGAAGCCAGGCATGGGTACCTATGACCGCTTCAAACAAATGTTTGAAAAATATTCAAAAGAAGCAGGAAAAGAGCAATATTTAATCCCCTATTTTATAGCTGCTCATCCAGGGACTAAAGACGTTGATATGTTGAATTTAGCGTTATGGCTAAAAAGTAACGGCTTTAGGGCAGACCAGGTACAGGCTTTTTTACCTTCGCCGATGTCTATAGCCACCGCCATGTACCATTCAGGCAAAAACACACTGCAAAAAGTCAACAGGAAGGCTGATGATATGGCCATTCCTAAAAGTATTAAGCAGCGCCGCCTTCATAAAGCCTTTTTGCGCTATCACGACCCTAAAAACTGGCCGCTATTACGTGAAGCACTAAAGAAAATGGGACGCACTGATTTAATTGGCAATGGCAAAAAACATTTAATCCCCTCATTTCAACCCAAAGGAACAGACACCGTAAAAACAGATAAAACAAGAAAATTTAAGACAAAATATACAACGGTAGTGAAAAAAAGCAAAAGAAAGTCAAAAATTAAGCATAGAAATGCAAGAGAACACTAGACAGCTATAAAAATAATTGTATAATAGGCGGCTCAACATTGCTGATGTAGCTCAGTTGGTAGAGCAGTT
>CAZNGU010000570.1:0-2066 GCA_964572325.1 uncultured Methylomarinum sp. | reverse complement strand
GGGAGATGTTAGCCCAGTGACTGATGAAAAAACATGTTTAAAAACAGTGTACTTTGTCTGGTTTGGAAGGGGCAGGGAATATGGTGCCGAGAAGAGGACTTGAACCTCCACGGGGTTGATTTTAGCTGATTCCAACTTGTTGTTTTCCATAGTCTTATCGTTCATAAGTCTCTGTATTTCAAACATATTTACTGTTTTCGCCCCCGGATTTGCGTATTGGAGTGTATACTGATGTAGGGGTAAAAAAGACCCCTGTGAGTACCCCTAGCAAAAACTGGAGGAAACAGCATGAAATTAAGCAACAAGATAATAAACGAAATACAGCCCACCGGCAAAGAGCAGGAAATAAGCGATACCGGCAAAGGTGCAACAACTGGCCTAAAAGTTCGAGTAAGCAAAACAGGTGGAAAAACCTTTTATTTGATTTACATAATAAACGGCAAAAAGAAAAAGTACCGAATAGACCGGTTTGGAAATATTGGCCTACCAGAAGCCAGAAAGATAGCCAACAAGCTAAAAGCAGAAATCCATCTAGGTAATGACCCGCAAGCGAATAAGGTGGCAAGCAGGGTAAAAAACAAAACTGAAAAATTGCTAGTTCTCAGAACCTACCTAGATGAAAAATATTACCCGCATATACAGCACCACCAAAAATCCCCCGGACGTACAAAGCAGATAATGGAGCACAATTTCAAGTTTCTCATGCAAAAGAAAATAAACAATATTACAAAATGGGAGCTAGAAAAATGGAGGAAGGGCAGAAAGGATGCAGGCATAAAGCCAGCAACAATAAACAGGGCGATGACCACGATTAAAGCCGCAATCAATCAGGCTGTGAAATGGGAGCTGATTGATAGAAATACATTACAGGGTTTATCCAGGCTACCTGTTACAAATAAAGGTGTAGTGAGATACCTAAGCACGGAAGAAGAAAAGCGATTATTAGCCGTGCTGGATAAACGTGATGGATATTTTCCAGTATTTATAAAATTATTATTGAATACAGGCATCAGGCCGAATGAAGGATTAACTTTAAAATGGAATGTAATAAATTTTGAATTAAAGCAATTCGTGATACATGCCGCATATAGCAAAACAAACAAACCACGGCATATCCCGTTGAATCCGACTGGATATGCAGTATTGAAAAGCTGGAAAGCTGAAAATAAGGGTGATTCTGATAGTTTCGTATTCCCTAGTTATAATGAAACAGGTCATATAACCACAGTTCAACGTATATGGAGGCTGGTATTAAAAGAGGCCGATATAAAAGATTTCCGCCTGTACGATTTAAGGCACACATTCGCTAGTAAATTAGCTATGCAAGGCGTAGAAATATATTGTATATCAGAACTGCTAGGCCATAGCTCAGTAGAAATGACAAAAGTGTATGCACATTTATCACCTGACTATTTATCTGATGCTGTGAACCTGATAGGCTAGTGACTTGCAATAGAACAATTAAGTATGTAATAGTATTTATGCGTTACCGCTAAACAGCTAGGCGGGATACAAACGGCTAAAGGAAACAACCTTTTACAAAAATCTGCTCAAGCGCCTGAGCATGCTCCCAAAAAATAGGCTAGATGCCCTGTACGATGCATCGAATACAAAACTCCTACATCTTGAATGAAAAGATATGGAGGCATGTATGCCTACTCACAAAGAATATTACACTACTGCTCAACTAGCAGAAAAATTAGAAACTAATCCCCAGGTCATCCGTCAATCCCGTGTGTCAGGGATGTTGTTCGGATTGCTTGCGCCTAAGTTCATCAAGCTAGGTAAAAGCAAAATCCTGTACCCAACATCAGAAGTTGATCTCTACCTGTCAAAACGGGAACTACAGAGAATAACCTATTAAGGGTTCGCATCTTTTTATTAATCTCCTGTTATTAGAGTCTGATAAAGATGTGAACATTTATAAGGGGTTTTATAGGGGTTTGCTATTGAATTGTAAGCTGTTATAAGCTGCCCACAGGCACGGCCAGCAATGGCACGGCTTACATGTCTCATAGCATGTTGATTGGTGAAACCTTAGCCCTAACCGGGCTTTCACTCTCGGT
>CAZNGU010000569.1:0-2071 GCA_964572325.1 uncultured Methylomarinum sp. | reverse complement strand
CACCTTATCAAGCCATCGAAGCGGCTTTTGGGCAACTCTGTGGAAAAGTCAAAAACACGGATTTAACCGACGGCTTGCGTATTACCTTCCAGAATGGTGAAATTATTCACCTGCGCCCATCAGGCAATGCCCCAGAATTTCGCTGTTACAACGAAGCAGACAGCCCGACTCGGGTAGAAAGCCTGAACCAGGCATGCATGGAAATTATTAGTAACTGGCGCGATTTGTAATTATTTAGGGAGACTCTGATTAATTCCGTTCGCCCTGAGCCTGTCGAAGGGTGTGACTTTTAAACAGTTGATTTTATTGTGTTCGCTGTTCATGGTTCGACAAAGCTCTCCTGAGGCTGCCGAAGGACTCACCACGAACGGTGGAATTAATCAGGGTTTCATTAGCACAATTCCCACTGCAGATATTTTAGATTCAGCAGCAAGGCAAAACCCCTTGCCTCAAACTATCGACGATTAGCAGAAACCATACTAAAACAAACTCACGAACACAGAAAATAACATTAATATTCAAGAGTTTAGATGATCTGAGCGCATTCTTTTAGCTAAGGAATTCCAGGATAGCATTGCAAAAAATCAGGATGATTTAGAAGTGACCGACTTCACACGGGCTGGTGCTTGAAATTGTGCTATCATTTGATGGCACAAATATAAAGGTGAAGCAAGATGGATACTTTTACAATACGTGATTTACGTGAACGTACTGGCGAGCTGGTACATGATGCCGAGGCAGGCAAGCTATCGGTTATCACCAAGCATGGCCGCCCCGTATTTGTTGCGGTGCCGTTTGATGAAACCCTGATTAAATCAGGCGTGAGGTTGAGTCTGGCTATCAAACTGTTTAAAGATGACGTTCTAAGCATTGGCAAAGCCGCAAAACTTGCGGGTTGCAGTATTGCGCGTTTTACAGAAGAATTATCAAAACAGGATATTTCAGCAGTTCAATATTCAACGGATGAATTGGAAGATGAGCTCAAGATTTTTAAGTGAAAGCGTTGTTATCGACACCGGCCCCTTAATTGCGTTAGCCCATCTCAACTGGTTCAGCGAATTATCTATACTTTTTGGTTCAGTACATATTACTGAACAAGTGTTCCTGGAAAGCCAGTTTGAACCCGAACGAGTGGATGCCAGATGTATTGTTGCTGCGGTAAATAGCCTCAAGCTCACCAGATCAAATTGTACAATTGCGGATATCAGTAAATATCCTGGCAAGTTGGGTATAGGTGAAATATCCAGTATTGAGTTGGCTACTGGTTTAAGATGCCCTGTTATTCTAGACGATAAAAACGCCCGGCATTATGCACAAAAAATTGGTATCCCCGTAGTAGGGACAGCTGGCGTGCTTATACATGCAAAGCAAAATCACGTCATCAATTCTGTTACTCATTTACTACAGCAACTAAGAGAAAAACAGTATTATTTCTCTGATAGCTTAATCAAAAAAATCAAACAGTTAGCTAAAGAATAACTTATGTGCTTGTCGCTATAACAGGCTTGCTGAAAGACTGTATCGCACAACTCAGTGGTAACAATGATGCCTTTACCCTACCAGGTCATCGAAGAAGCTTTTGGTGAACTCTGTGGAAAAGTCAAAAACACGGATTTAACCGACGGCTTGCGTATTACCTTCCAGAATGGTGAAATTATTCACCTGCGCCCATCAGGCAATGCCCCAGAATTTCGCTGTTACAACGAAGCAGACAGCCCGACTCGGGTAGAAAGCCTGAATCAGGCATGTATGGAAATTATTAGTAACTGGCGTCAATGAACAGCCATGATCTCCCTGAATTAATCACCTGTACAGAACAATGCATACCCAGATTGATCTGCAAAAGGGCCATCATTGTTTCTATTAAATCTTCCTATTCCATGTAACCATTTGATTTTATGGTGTAATTCATAAGAAAATAGTGATGCATTAATCTTGTTTAAACTTGCTGGTCGAGTAATCATGGTATATATTTTATACTATAAATTATTTTGAATATAACGATAAAAAGAGTGCTTCAAATTTCAAAAAAACATGGAATTGATTTTATTGCAGCCCAGGAACTTTGGAA
>CAZNGU010000568.1:0-2073 GCA_964572325.1 uncultured Methylomarinum sp. | reverse complement strand
AAAAGACAAGCGAGTTGCCGAAGTTATTTCGTGCACGTTCCTTAGCCAGGTTTAAAAGATAAAACACCAGCTTATGCTGGTGTTTTTGTTTATGACCAGTTATTGCATAGAAACTGAATTAAAGGGTAATATGAAAAGAAAGCAAAAGAAACAAAGTAAAGAAGATAAAAAAATAGCTAAAAAGCAAACTGGAATCAAGGTTTATCGGCGGTTATTAGGATATGTGTGGGTGTACAAAGGACTTTTTTTTATAAGCTTTTTAGGTTACTTTGTGTCATCTGCAACTCAGCCTTTATTTGCAGAGTTACTTAAACATATTATTGATACGTTACAAACTAAAGACAGACCTGGCGCTCTTCAGCTACCTCTATTATTTAGCAGTTTAATTATTACCAGAAGTCTGGGTGTTTTTATTGGTAGTTATTTTGTTTCAAGAGTATCTGCAAATGTTGTTCATGATTTACGTTGTGAAATTTTCGCTCATTATACTCGCTTACCCATATCCTATTTCGATTCCAATAATAGCGGTTATTTAATCTCCCGAATTACCCACAATGTAAAACAAGTCACTTCGGCTTCAACAGATGCACTAAGAACCATTATAAGAGAGGGGATGACGGCTATAGGTTTGTTGGCTTACCTGTTTTATATTAATTGGCAATTATCGTTGGTTTTTTTAGGCATTGCACCAATAATTGCAATTCTAGTAAAGCTAGTCAGTAAAAGGTTAAGGAGGCTGAGTGAGCGCTTGCAAGAGTCAGTTGGAGAGTTAACCAGAATTGCATCAGAAGTCGTAGGAGGAAACCGAGTAGTAAAAAGCTACGGTGGAGAATCCTATGAAATCAAGCGCTTTAAAAAACAAAGTCGCTACCATAGAAACCAGACCATGAAGCTTGCGGTTACAACGGCAATGCAAAACCCTATAATGCAAACCATTATTGCGTTAGCATTATCAGGCTTAATGTACTTTGCTCTAATATTAATGGAAGAGTCTTCAACCGGCGAATTCGTTGCTTATTTAACGGCAGCTTTTATGTTACCGAGAGCGATAAAGTTTATTAGTGGAGCCAATGCAAGGATACAAAAAGGTATAGCGGCAGCTGAATCACTATTTGAAGTGTTAGATGAGTTGCCTGAAGAAAATAGTGGTACCCAACTAATAAAAAACTGCAAGGGTGGAATTGAATTTAGAAATGTTTCTTTCAGTTATGAAAAGACAGAAAAAAGAGCGCTAAATAATATTAGTTTTAAAATAAAACCAGGGGAAACTGTTGCTCTGGTGGGTGCATCAGGGAGTGGAAAAACGACGCTGGTAAATTTATTAATGCGTTTTTATGATTATAAACATGGGCAAATAATAGTAGATGGCTATGAAATAAATAAAGTAAAGATAGAAAATCTGCGCGAACAAATAGGAATGGTCAATCAGCAAATTACATTGTTTGATGATTCTGCAAAAAACAATATAGCTTATGGTGCAAAAAAAATTGATGAGCAGCGGCTGTTGAAAGCAGCAAAAGATGCATATGCTATGGAATTTATAGAAAAGCTGGAAAATGGGCTGGATACGCAGATAGGAGAGCATGGGGTGAAGTTATCAGGTGGACAGTGTCAGCGGTTGGCATTGGCGCGCGCCATATACAAAGATGCTCCTATATTGATTTTGGACGAAGCAACATCTGCATTGGATACTCAATCAGAAAAATTTATTCAGGCAGCATTAGAAAGAATTCAAAAAAATAGAACATCATTGGTTGTTGCGCACCGGTTATCAACCATAGAAAATGCTGACATAATTTTTGTTATGGAAAATGGAAAAATCATCGAAAGAGGTGATCACCAGAAGCTGATTAACTTAAAAGGAGTCTATGCAAAATTACATGGCATGCAATTTAAAGGATTAGAAATAAACCCAGAGATCTAGTTAATTTGTTAAACCATTAATTTCAGAGACATAGGCCGGTTCAAGAAACAATTTTAAAATAAAATTTGACGGATGCAAAAAAATCTGTAGAATGGTCGGACTCAGCAGAGCAGTGACAACAGGTTCACGGCAGGCTGGATAAGGGTTTC
>CAZNGU010000567.1:0-2082 GCA_964572325.1 uncultured Methylomarinum sp. | reverse complement strand
AACGTATAAGCGCTGGGGCTTCGGGCTTTGTTACTTCTACCTGTAACACAAAATGGTCATGGACTTACGATAATGAACGGCCGCATACTACCATTGGTGGGGTGCCGCCTAGACAATTGCTGGAGGCGCATAACCTCTACTTTTAACTTCGGTTATAAATAAGGGGATTACAAACACTTCTCCCACTTAAGAAGCATCAAAAACTGAAAACACAATAAAATTCAACGACGCACTTGTTAAAAAACACAGTAGCCATTATCTTAAATTCCGGCTATAACTGACACTAGAACAAAAAATACCACACTCACTCAGGCAACCCTCTACATATAATGCGCACCACTGTTTTGCTAATACTCATAGGTATATTCTTTATATTTTCAGTAACTTCACAGTTTGCTGCAATGTATACGTATTGGTGGTTCGCCATCTTTCGCCCACACGAGTGGGCATGGGATGGCGCAATCAAAGATCTAAGGCTTACCGCCGTAGCGGCAGCCCTGCTACTCGGACAAGCCCTATACCATAAAAAAATACCTAAAATAAATAACTCCATATCAATTCTCATACTGGCCTTATTATTACTAGAAGTTATCGCCAACTATTTAAATGGCTGCGCGGATATGTATACAGTCAGAACACGCACGTTATCAGAATTATTTATCCTGGCTTTCGTTGTGCTTATTACAGTCGAAATTATCGAACAAAAAAAACACCTATACTGGCTCATCACTGTTATCGCTCTATCTATAGGCTTCCACAGCGGAAAGGGCGGTATCCACGCTCTCATAACTGGGGGTAGCTTTTATGACGCCCATAACCTGTCAGGTTTATTTGCGGGCAGCAACGCTTTTGCCTTAGGTTCGGGTGTATTGATTTTTTTTATGATTATCAGTTTTCAATGCATCAAATATTTCCCCTTTAAAAAAGATAATAAAAAAACGCGTATTACCATTTTCGTTTTTCAAGCAACTTTAATTCTCATGATATTTGGCTCTGCGTACAACATTATCGCTCTCTCATCTAGAGGTTCATTCTTCGCAACAGCAGCAGGACTATTTATCTGGATGATGCTACATGAGAAACGAAAAAAAATAATTCCAATATTTATTATATTCATCAGCTTAGCGTTGATCTTTGTCCCATTTCCAGAAAACTATCAAGAAAGATTAAGCAGTGTTTTTGCCGACCAGGATGAACTAGACAATTCCGCCGCATCAAGACCCTATTTCTGGGGTGTCGCGATTGATATTGCTAAAGACCACCCTCTTGGGGTTGGCCCCGGTTGCTACCCCCCTTTCTACAACATGTATGACAGCAGTAACGGCTATTACGGTCTCTACCGATCAGTTCACAGCAGCCATTTTCAGATGCTGTCAGATACCGGGTTTATAGGGGTTTTCATCTGGCTATCGCTCTTCGGCATTTCATTAATGAAGTTGTGGATCATACGAAAAGAATCCAAATACATGATGCCGACAAATGTGAAATATAAATTTTATTTTCTAACATCTAATGCTTTAATTTGTTCGACACTAGTGTTTTTCATTGGCGGATCTTTTTATGAATATGCTTACAACGACATAACCTGGCTTACCTGGGGTCTGGTAATAGCCATGGAAAGACTCTTTAAGTCAGAGTTTGGCGACCACTATAATTATAAAAACGCCGCCAAAGCACCGAACATGTATCGATAATCAAGCTATGCTCGACTCGAGATTTTTCGGAAAAACTTTATACTTGCGCTTCTCTCGGCAGCGTTAAGCATAAGATAATACACGGCTATGAGATAGACAAACAAACCGATCAATGCCAACGAAAATAATTCAAGGTAACCCTCAGGATAATATAGATTCCTCAAAATAAGGAGCGCGCCAAATAAAACCAGGGTTGGCACAATTGAAACCAGATATGTATTTTTAAAATAAAACCACTTCGACATTTTCAATGTATTCAAAGTTAGCCACGGAACATACAAACCATTAAACAGCACTTGTGGGATTACCGCACCTATCGCAACCCCAACAATTCCAAACTCCTGAATCAGGCTTATGCTCAGGATAAGGTTAAACACCGAAACCACGA
>CAZNGU010000566.1:0-2083 GCA_964572325.1 uncultured Methylomarinum sp. | reverse complement strand
TTAACGACAGAGGGCGGGGACCAAAAAACAAAACGATCGTAAAATTGGATGAAAACTCCCTTCCCGTATCGTTTTCTTCAACTGGGCATAATTATAGCCTGGGCGAGATTAAAGAAAGATATTTGATACAGGGTAAGAAGGTGAACTGGTCATCTTCAGTACAAAATGGCAGTGCAAAATTTGTCAAAAACACATTCTATCTAGCCGTAAATGAAACCCCTGAATATCGCGCAATTTTAGCGCGCGCATTATTGGCCTCACCTAACAAAACACTCAATCTGTTTCCTAATGGCAAGGCACAAATTCATAAAGCACGTTCCTTAACTCTATCAAATAATATTCAAAAAATTACAATCAATTTATATGAGATTACGGGCTTAGGGCTAACACCAGTTTATATATGGCTTGATAAGAAAAATGAATTATTTGGCTATGATATTGGTTGGTTCGCGGTCATCAAAGTAGGTTGGGAAAATACTCTTGATGACATTAAAAATGTTCAAAGTGCAGTATTAGAAGAATACTCTGCTAAGCAATTGAAAAATTTAGGCCATGAAATTACAGATGTTATGTTGCTCCGTGGGGCACGTGTTTTTGACCCTCAAAAAGGCGAATTCACACCGCCGTCTGATATTACAATTTCAGACGGAAAAATTCTCAAGATAGAGAAAGTTTATAACCCAGACAGCAAGCATGGGAATAAACATAAAATTGAGAAAGGGAATATCTTTACCTATGACGCCAAGGGTAAATTTCTCATGGCTTCCCTATGGGACATGCATGGGCACATGTATAAGGGGCGGTTCCTAAATTATATTTCCGGGGGGGTATTAAATGTCAGAGATATGGCGAATGACCCAGCATATCTCAAAAAAATTCAACACCAAATTAAAACAAACCGACTTGCGGGCCCTGATATATATCCTGTCGGTTTTATTGATAAGAAAGGTAAATTCGCCGCACCTACAGGACGCCTTGCGGATACTTTGGAAGATGCCCTCTCTTATGTGGATGAATATGCCGCTCGGGGTTTTTATGGTATAAAATTATACAGTTCAATCGAGCCTGGTTGGATAAAAGCTATTGCAGATAAATCACATGCTCTGGGCATGAAAGTTATGGGGCACATCCCCTCTTTCATGAGTGCGGAAGAAGCAATCAATGCAGGATATGATGAGATCACACATATCAATATGGTTTTGTTGCAATTGCTCGGTGATAAATCAATTGATACACGCGGACCTTTGAGGTTTATTGAACCTGGCAAGAGGGGAGGCGCAATTGATCTCACCTCACCCGAGACCCATAATTTTCTAGACCTTATGAAAGCTAAGAATGTAGCCCATGATCCAACAATGGCAACATTTATGGAAATATTTAGAAATAGAGTGGGCGAAACAAATACAATCTCAGAAATATATGCTGACCGTCTCCCACCTTCCTTGAAGAGAAACGAAATTGGTAAGAAAAGCTATAACCATGGTCATGAAGAGGCGTTTGCAAAAACAGCTAACACCTCTTTAGCGCTGATCAAATTAATGTTCGATAGCGGCATAACAATCTTGCCCGGAACTGATTACCAACTCCCTGGATTTAGCCTTATTAGTGAACTTGAACTCTATCACGAAGCAGGAATCCCAAATTTAGATATTTTGAAAATTGCAACAATATATCCTGCAAAATATTTAAATCTTGAGCATTCATTAGGGTCTGTCGGAAAGGGTAAAAAAGCGCATCTTATCTTGCTAAATGAAAACCCCCTTAAAGATATATCAGCCTTACGAAAAATTGCTTTGGTGATCAAGGGGGACACGTTCTTTTACCCAAATGAAATTCTCAAATCACAAGGTATCCAACCATTTCAAGAAGCTAGAAAGCCATGAAAAATTTTAATCATATTCCTTACACTGTTTCTCGCTCAGTTTGGAATAGAGCTGCAGGTTTATATCAATGGGAAAGTGTGTGTCCCTGAGATCTTCTGAGATCTTGAGATCTAAGATCGAAGACTGGCAAACCGCAGAAACTGAATCCTTGCAGCCATTACCATTGACCCCTATTCCATTCCACCTATTATCAAAAACCC
>CAZNGU010000565.1:0-2086 GCA_964572325.1 uncultured Methylomarinum sp. | reverse complement strand
TGCAATAGCTATTTTTCTTTGATGATTTGAGGTGGTTTTATGCTATTGATTTAACTTTAAAAGTTCATTTCTCAAATAATCCACCTAAAACAAGTTCTTAAGCCCTCATTTAAATCACAGAATAAAAAGGTACTTTTATATGCAATTTACCCCCGAATTAATGCCTGAGCTGATTGAAGCTGTCAACAAAGTCATCGAGCAAAATGCAGACGAGGTCACCCAACTGGACCAGGTCTTGGGTGATGGCGATCATATCATTAACTTACAAAGAGGCTTACAGGCCTTAAAGCTACTTTATCCTGAATATCCACAAGCCAGCTGGCCTAAAGCCTTGCAAAAAACAGGTATGACATTATTAACGACCATGGGTGGGGCATCGGGTTCTTTATTTGGTACTTTTTTTATCAGCCTGAGCAAAGCAACAAAAGTAGACGATAGGCTAAATCTGAAATCGTTTTCTGAAGCCTATATCGAGGCTGTCGAAGCGGTTAAAAAACGGGGTAAATCAGATGCTGGGGAGAAAACCATGCTGGACGTATTAATCCCTGTGGCAAACGTACTAAAAGAAAATATTGATACCACAGAGCCTTTAACAAATTTATTAGACAAAATTGCGTTAACTGCCATTAATGGCATGGAATCAACCCGAGATATGCTTGCTACAAAAGGGCGTGCATCTTATCTACAAGAAAAAAGCCTGGGGCATATTGATGCAGGTGCTAAAACCTGCCAACTTATTATTTGTGAAGTAACTCAAACATTAAAAAAGCTTTTTAATTAGCAATAGAACCCCGCTTCCTTATTTATGCCACCTTTCCGCATGGATTTGCTCTATTACACTTTTATTGTCTAAAAACTGGATAATATCGCCCAAAACCGCTTGATTCTCCTGGTAAGGTATAGAAAGAGCGGATAAAAGTGAATAATGATCGATATCTTTATAGATATGAACCTCCACTGCCCCTCTTTTCTGATTAACTTTTGCCGCTAAACTTTTAATATTCCTTGGGAAAACCGTTGTATCTTCTGCACCATATAGTAATAGCAGAGGCGGCTCGGTACCATCAACAAAATTAACTGGCTGAGATTCCGAAAATTTTTGCTCGGGTCCAAACACAATATATTGATAGGGCTTGGTAAAGGGTAAAAAATCATAGGGACCGGCTAAACCAACAAAGCCTTTAATACTCTTATAGGTATCACGTTGCAGGTATTCTTCATTCAATGTCAACATGGCTGCTATATGGGCTCCAGCAGAATGCCCCATCAAAAAAAGTTTATGACTATTACCCCCGTATGAGCCAATATTATCTTTCACCCACTCTACTGAATGACTTGAATCGTGCATAATGCCTGCAAATGTCACCTCAGGGTGGCGTCTATAGTCCGGTATGATAACAATATAACCCTGCGCCGTTAATGCTTGTGCCACAAAGGTATAATCTTCTTTATTTCGGGTTTCACACCCCCCCCAGCAACCTCCGTAAAAAAAAATAACAACGGGGTATGTGCTGTGTTTATCCGTCTGTTTTTGCGGAATATAAATATCCAGCTTGTTTAGAGTGTGATCAGCATAGGGTATATTTTGATAAACGCTATAATCATCAAATCTGGCTAATGTATTGACTAAAAACAATGAAGCACCCGTGCATGAACTTAGCACGAAGCAAACCAGTGATAGTAAAAATGCTTTATGCTGTTTTACTAAAAATTCTATAGACCTTGCCATCATTATCCACATTTTTAAATAATATCTGATGAATCCTAATATTCCTGTCTTATATAGCTTTCGTCGTTGCCCTTATGCCATGAGAGCGCGGATGGCTGTTAAAAAAGCAGAAATTAATATTGAGTTACGTGAAGTACTGTTGCGCAATAAACCCCCACAATTATTGGCTATTTCGGCTAAAGCTACAGTCCCCGTTCTACAGTTGCCAAATGGCACTATAATTGATGAAAGCCTGGATATTATGCACTGGGCATTAACTCAGAATGATCCTGATAATTGTTTACAGAAAGAAATTGCTAAAGATATTTTACAGCTTATTCAATGGAATGATGGCGAGTTTAAATATTATTTAGATCG
>CAZNGU010000564.1:0-2094 GCA_964572325.1 uncultured Methylomarinum sp. | reverse complement strand
GTAGATGGTAAGCTAAGCCGGGGGTTAGAGGTTCGAGTCCTCTCAGGCGCGCCAATTTAATGATTGGTTTTTTTGCTGCAAAATGAAAAAATTGTTTTAATACAAAAGACACACCTGTTTTATGGTGAGCGTAGCTCAGTTGGTAGAGCCCCGGATTGTGATTCCGGTCGTCGAGGGTTCGAGCCCCTTCGTTCACCCCATCTTATCACCTGATTTTCATTCTGAAAATCAGGACTTTAAGTTAAGGAAGCTTGTGCTTTTTTTCAAACGTCACATTTTACAACCCCTATTGGAAAGTTCGCGTGATTTATTACCTGTCATCGCAGTGATCCTATTTTTTCAAATATTTATTCTTAAACAATCAATACCCAATTTACCGCAACTGATCACCGGTTTTGCGTTTGTTTTAATTGGCTTATCATTATTTATTAAAGGTTTAAACATGGGGTTGTTCCCGATTGGTGAACAGCTAGCGTATGCCTTTGCCCGAAAGGGTAGTTTATTTTGGTTATTATCTTTTGCTTTTTTATTGGGCTTTTCGACCACGATTGCTGAACCTGCTTTAATTGCTATTTGTCGAAAAGCCGCTGAAATAGCTGCAAGTGACAATATTATTGCGAGTGACAAACAATCTTTAGACAGTTATGCGCTTGGTTTACGATTAACGATTGCTTTTTCTGTGGGTCTTGCGATAGTGATTGGTGTGCTTAGAATCTTAAAAGCATGGTCGTTGCCGATGCTAATTATTATTGGCTACATCGTAGTCGTGATTATGACCTATTTTGCACCGGCCGAAATAATTGGGATCGCATACGATTCTGGAGGAGTGACTACGTCAACAATCACGGTGCCTCTGGTTACCGCATTGGGTGTAGGTTTAGCGTCAAGTATTAAAGGTCGTAATCCCATGCTTGATGGTTTTGGTTTAATTGCGCTATCGTCATTAACGCCAATGATTTTTGTCATGATATATGGCATGTTAATTTAAGATGGATTATATTGAACAACTATTTAGCGTTTTCATTTCAACATTAGGCGATATCTTTCCAATTGTCGCAGTCATTTTTGGATTTCAGTTTTTAGTTATTCGAAAACAACCGGCAAATTTTAAACAGATTATTATTGGTTTTGTTTACGTCATATTCGGATTAACGTTTTTTCTGGTGGGTTTAGAAAATGGTTTATTTCCACTTGGTGAGTTAATGGCGCAACAATTAACTGCACCCAGTTTTATATATGGTGAATTAGCTACAATCCCAGAGACTTTTCATTGGACGGATTATAAATGGGTATATTTATTTGCCGCGACGATTGGGTTTTCGACAACAATAGCTGAGCCTTCGTTAATGGCTGTTGCAATTAAAGCACAAGATGTATCGGGCGGTGCAATTCACGCGTGGGGCTTGAGAATAGCGGTTGCAGTTGGTGTTGCGGTTGGTGTTAGTTTGGGTACTTATCGAATAGTGATGGGATACCCTCTGTATTATTTTATTGTTTCGGGTTATGCCGTGGTAATTATGCAAACCCTAATAGCACCAAAAATGATTATTGGACTAGCTTACGATTCGGGTGGGGTCACAACGTCCACTGTCACTGTTCCTTTAGTTGCAGCACTAGGATTAGGACTTGCATCAACCATTCCTGGGCGTTCTGCGGTATTGGATGGGTTTGGGTTAATTGCATTTGCAAGTTTATTTCCAATTATTACTGTTCTAGCGTATGCACAACTTTCTTTTTTATGGGAAAAAAAATAAATAGCGTTTTAAGATAAACATTCACAATAACAGGAGTTTGCAATGCACTTTAAATTAATCATTGCTTTAACCGAAGATGATAAAACAGAAGCAGTAATGGACGCTGCACGGCAACGTGGAGCAACCGGCGCTACAGTGATTAATCATGCTCGAGGTGAAGGTATAGTAGAAACCAAAACTTTTTTTGGGTTATCGGTTGAAGCTCAACGCGATATGATTTTATTTTTAGTAGAAGAACATTTGTCACGAATGATAATTGAAGAAATAGCAAAGGCTGGAGAATTTGACAGTAAGCCCGGAACAGGCATCGCATTTCAAATTGATGTTGAGGATGCCATAG
>CAZNGU010000563.1:0-2100 GCA_964572325.1 uncultured Methylomarinum sp. | reverse complement strand
TAAATAAGGTAAAAATCAATAGCCTACATCCTGAGCTACAAATACACTGAATAGTTACAAAAATAAAAGCCCCGAGGCAGTGTGTTAAATATACTGCCCCGGGGCTTTTTTATGTGCAAAATTAAGGCATTACAGCATCAAGTGCCTCTGTGGTTTTTTTAGTGGCTTCTTCTTTTGCAGTAGCTGCTGTTTCAGTTACTTTATTTTTTATCTCTGCTATTGCATTATTAGTCATTGATGCAGCTTCTTTTGTAGTAGATTCGACAGCGGATTCAATTTTCTCAGTTGCTTTTTTTGTTTCATTATTGACTGACTCAGTTACCTTGTCGGCAATATCTTTAGCAGACTGAGTGACTGTATTCATGGTTTTTTTCTGTTCTGAGGTTGTAGTAGCGGCTTTATCTGTATTCATGTCGCCAGTACTAGTAGCAGGTTTAACTGCCATTTCTTTTTTGTCCTCTTCTTTAGGCATGAATATTTCAACTTTTGCCTGTTTATGCAAAGTCTCCATAAATTCCTGCATTTTTTTACGTTGTAATATGGGACGAATTTGCTCTTTTACCGATTCAAAAGATGGAGGTGTTATAGGTCTAGAGCTTTCTCTTAAGATAATGTGCCAGCCAAATTGTGTCTGAACAGGCTCGATCGTGTATTTTCCATCTTCTAAGGCAATAGTCGCTTCAGAAAATGGTGCAACCATTTGAGCAGCATTAAACCAACCCAGGTCACCCCCTTGAGAACCTGAAGGGCCGGTAGATTTAACTTTTGCCAGTGCAATAAAATCAGCACCCTGGTCTAATTCAACTATTAATTGTTTAGCATCTTCTTCGGTTTTAACCAAGATATGACGAGCTTTGTATTCAGTTCCAGTGTCCGAAATATTCTTTTTATATTCAGCTTCTAATTCAGCATCACTCACAGGGTTGGATTTCATGAAGTTCTGAATCGCTGTCTGTGACAGAAGTGATTTTTTAATTGCCTCCAGACGTTCAATAAATTCAGGGCTTTGGTCAAGGTTTTTGCTAAAAGCATCTTGAATTAATAGTTCTCGTTGAATTAATTCTTCAATTAGTTTTTCTTTTGGAAAAGAATGATTTGGAGAGCGTTGCTTAAGCTCTTGTTCTAGCTGTGTAAATGAGGCTTTGCTGATATATTCTCCATTAACAACAGCAATAGCATCTTCTTTTAAAGTGCTGAGCACAGCAGGGGTAGAGCTATTTGTTGCCGATTTTTCTTCATTATTGCAAGCCGATAATATAATCGTACTGGCGATAACAAGGGAGATGACACTTTTTTTCATAGTTATTCCTTATGTATTTTCAGAGGGAGTTAAAGCATTAATACCGAGTGCATGAATATCATTTTTCATAAGCTCATTCAGAGCTTGATAAATAAGTTGATGCCTTTGCACAAGTGATTTTCCATCAAATATTTCAGCAACGATGGTTACATTGTAATGACCACCACCTGCTTTTGCACCAGCATGACCTGCGTGAGCTGCACTGTCGTCAATTAATTCAATGGAATCTGGTTTAAGGGCATCTGTTAATTTTTGTTTGATAAGTTCAGCTGTCATTGTGGGAATACCTGTTTAAAGGGTTTTATAGAAACATTGGCATAGACGCCTGCTTCTACATAGGGGTCACTATCAGCCCATTGCCGAGCAGCAGTTAAATTAGCAAATTCGGCGATGACCAGGCTACCGGTAAATCCTGCTTCACCAGGGGTGTTGCTGTCTATGGCTGGGTGAGGGCCGGCAATAATTAATCTGCCAGCATCTTGCAGTAGTTGTAGGCGTCGTATATGGTCAGGGCGAGCTGATTTTCTTTTTTCAAGACTATCAACAATATCTTCACTCAAAATGGCGTATAACAAGGTTTATTCCTCAGGTGTTGGGATGTACTTATAAATAAAAATCATCTGGACTAAAATAAAAATAACCATTAAGCCGGGAACACCAAATGTCTTAAAGGTTACCCAGTCATCGGTATTATAGTTCTGCATGACATAAATGTTAATAAAGCCAACACTGATAAAAAAAGTAGCCCACATTAAATTTAATCTTTTCCATACCATCTGAGGTAATTCCAGGCTTGCCCC
>CAZNGU010000562.1:0-2108 GCA_964572325.1 uncultured Methylomarinum sp. | reverse complement strand
AATGCTAATGCATTAATTTTAATGAAATGACACAGATTTATGAACACTCCCTGATTAACTTGAACATCATCGCAATGTTAAACCAAACAAACTTCACGCTCTAATTCTATGACTTCTTTGTTTTTAATAAGAATATCCTCGCTACCATGTAATTGTGCAAGCAAAGTTTTTGCTAAACAAAATGCAAGATTACAAGGCACGGCATTACCAACCATCTTATAGCCTGCCATTAAATTCTTATAATGAAAAATGTGGTCGTCTGGGAAAGTTTGGATACGCGCACACTCTCTAATACTTAATCGCCGGTAAAGCTCCTCTTTGCCTGGTACAAATACCCTTTTATTTTGTTCTATGAATTTCATTTTTGGTGCTTGAGGATGAATGGGGGCATGTCTTCCTCCTGCTTGAATTGTAAATGATGGTTCGTCCCAACTCCTCACGCGATTTCTAGACATATAGATAGTAGAGAATCCACCAATCATGTATTCATGATTGGGTAACGCGCATGCGTTACTGTTTGTGTAGTTTTTTTCTTTTGCAGGTAGAACCGAATTTTGAATATCTGGAATTATATCTTCTAGGACACGCTTTTTTTCAAGAGGCTTTGGGAAAACAAATTTAAAGTCTAAATCTTTTCTTGTACCAATAAAAAATATTCTTTTTCTATCTTGTGGAACACCATAATCGACAGCATTTAGCAGTGAAAAGGATAGGTTATAACCGCACTCAGAAAACATGATTTTAATATTTTCTAAGGCATCTTTGTGCCTTGCTGCAAGCATACCTGATACATTTTCGGCTAAGAAAAACTTAGGCTTTTTGTCTTTTAATATACGAATAAATTCAAAAAATAACTGACCTCGCTTATCTTTTATACCTCTTAAAGCTCCCGCCTCACTCCAGCTCTGGCACGGGGGGCCACCTATTATTCCGTCACATTCTGGAATTTCTGACGATGGTACATCGCGTATTGAGCGTCTATCTAATACTGTATTTGGGAAATTTTTTTCAAATGTTTCCCAAATATCTTTGTCGTACTCATTTGCCCATATAGTATTAAAGCCAGCAGCTTCAAATCCTTTGTCTAAGCCTCCGGCACCTGAGAATAATGAAACTATTTTCATAAAACCTCCATGGTTATTAATGTTGCATCAATTAGTTTTGCTGGGTTGTCAGGGTCTTTAATTTTTATATCTGTTACAGATAAATTTTCATTTTTAGTAATATCATTTTTATCTACTTCACTAAAAGATTGATATTTTGACTTTCTCATTATGCATGTGAGACTAAAAGTACATTTGTCTTCAACCTCTCTGATACCACTGAATACTTTTAGTGGGTTATCAATATGCCACATTCCCCTAATACGTAAATTAGTTATTCCAAGAGGGTCAACTCGATTTACACGACCTAATTCTTTTGTTTCTGAAAATTCAATATCAGGAATTTCAGCTACACCGTCTTTAATTGTTTTACCAATTCGCGAATAGGTTTCTCTACTAGCCGCATAGCAATCACCATAGACAAGCCATAAATGCTGTAAATTTTCATCGCTTGTTACGCCTACTGCATAGATAATGTCTTTAATATCCCAATTTTCACAGTTTTTACATGCTTCTGTTATTTTTGAGTCATCTGAGTGTAATTTATGCTTGGGATAGGAGCTATTCAAGGCAATTGCGGAGCCTTTGCTTTGAATTTTTTTCACTTCTATTGCATCACCACCGCTTAACATTATATCTGGTGGGTTATTTTGGTTGCCTAAATATGAAAAAACATCACTGATTTTCTGACTTCTTACGCTTTCATCTGATTCTGATATGGTGTCGGCAAAAGCATCTTGAATATACGCTTCAAGAGCTTCCCCTATGTTATTGATTGTATTTCTACCAGAATAGTTGCTTTTTAACTCACGTATTGGGTTTTTTTGTATATTTATTATAGCCTTAAGAACATTTGACATTAAATAATTCCATTAATCTCGCTTAAAATTTTCCCTATTATATCAACATCATACTGATTGATTCAGCTAATATTTATTGATTATTCTTTTTACACATAACGCCTAAGCTCAGCTGACCGGCGACACAGAGTGTAGCGTAGCGAAA
>CAZNGU010000561.1:0-2114 GCA_964572325.1 uncultured Methylomarinum sp. | reverse complement strand
AGATGTATGCAACGCCTCTTTTGACTGGCGATATATCTCTGGCAACTCCATGTTGCTAAGTAGTTTTACAATACGGTCATTGGCTGATCGTATATTTTCCAAAGAAAAATACCAGTTGATAACATGGCTCAGATTGTTTTCATTTATCTGGCTGGAAATGCGAGCAATTTTTGGTGTTCCGATAGCGCAGCCTTTACCGATAATCCCCGCATAAAGTGTTTTGTCTGTGGCTGTGTTTTTTGTATAACGTTGTTGCCAATGCCCAAACTCTTCGAGAAAACCAGTATGTTTATTGACGGTAAATAATATTTCTGTCAATGATACTGGCTGTTCTGGGAAAAATGATTGAAGAGATGTATTTTCATGCTCTTCCTGTTTGGGTGTTGCGATGGTGAATGTGCCATTATCTTTAATCTTGAGATGCGAATTTTGCCCATCTGAATATCGTTTATTAGTGATTTTATATTGCTCATAAAGCGCATTATCCAACGCGTCAAGTATGGGTACAGGGTCAACAAATTCTTTAAGACCAGCTCGCTCTATCAGCGCCTCTTTTTCCTTGCTCCATCGTTCTTTGGAGATAAGATAATCGTCTAAAGTACGATATTTAAATGAGTGTTTTAAATTTAACATACCTGATTTTAAACCAGAGGCAATATGAGTAAATAAGAAAACTTTATAGAGTGAAATATGGAATGTACCCTCTGCATTAATAGCCTCCTGTTGTTGTGAATCTAAAAACTCAACGGGTGCATTTTTGGTGATATTTCCGTCTTTTTCCTTGAAATGGACGATAGCCTCTATTAGTGACTCTGTTCCGCTCTCACCCTGAATATCAAGTATTTTAACAATCGGACTAATGCGGTTTTGAAGACGTATAGATCGATTTTGCAATATCTCAAAATAAGATTTATCATTGAGAGTTTTCTTCAAGTTTATTTTCAGTTTTTCACTTTTATCAACCACTTTTTGTGGTAAGAGTTTTTGTATTTTTGCAATCTTCTGAGTATCATTTATACCTTCATCATTAAGTACATTGCGTATATCGGCAAAGGTTGTAAACATACCATTATTAAGAAACGATTTGAAAGACTGATTACGCTGCGTGTTATTCTCATAACACCAATCACGATGATCACGTGTTGTGCTATTTTGATATGACTGTATTACCGTCAACAGGACATCGGCAAGATTATCCTGAAGGCAATAATATTGGTGAGCAATAAATGCAATAAGATGAACATAACGATCTTCTTGTGAGCGTCGAGAGAGATGGAAAATCTTTGCTTTAATAACACTATTTGCATAATAGCGAATCCCTTCACGTCCAAGATTAAGTACTGATAATATTGCTTCCACATTCCCATAAAGTTTTTGCAAATGGAGCAAATCATCAGCACGTTCTTTGACTTTAGATGGTTTTGTAGATTGAGAAAGTTTTTTAAGTAATGTCAATTTATAACGTAAATATTGAGCATTTTTGTCAGTAGTTGAATCGTTTTCTTGAGCCAGTAATTCATCTAATATAGTGCGTGTATTTTGGCATAATTCCCCATCAATAATTCTCGCAAGTTCTTTCTTTTGGTCATTGAGCGCAGTTAAAATCATTTCTGATAGTTGATAACTGCTCGGAGGAGATATTTGTGTTTTTATCAACCGATCAACACAACGCAAAAAGATAAGTTTTGGCTTGAGCTGTACCCGAACCATGTCAGAAATTTCTTGCTTGATATACTTTTCAGCCTCCTTATCAAAACGACGATAACCATAATACTTTAAAATGTTTTGTCGATGTCTATTTTGTGTGGTTTTTGGAATGGTTTGGCTATTTAAAATATCAGTGGTGGTGTTTATATAACGAGCAACATATTCTATATCTCGTTGATGATATTCATTAATAGAAAAGAACTTTTTAGTGGCTTTAAAATATCCACAAGCCAGCAAAAACCCAACCATATGACAAGGTGTTCGCAGTTTTTTTGCTGTGTCCAATAGTCCTGATGAGAAATCAAAAAACTTTTTTCTTTCTTCGCTATTAAATAGCGGTGGCTTATCAAAATTTTCCTGCTCTGTCCTATTCAGTATTTTCATTCTTGGCATAATAAATATCTTTC
>CAZNGU010000560.1:0-2124 GCA_964572325.1 uncultured Methylomarinum sp. | reverse complement strand
TTGGCGAATATGCGAGGGATTTAGGCTGGTTACTCAATGGAATGGCTGAACTAAGTGATGAGCTGGGTATTGCCAAAGAACAGATAGAAGAGTCGCAACAGCATTTATTAGACAAGGATGAGACAAGATGAATATTTCCAAAAACCCAGACTTTTATGAAGCAACTTTGCTTGCTGACTATGCCATTAAAACGGCGTTAGCCCAGCTTAGCGTACTGGATCAGCAATCTATTAAGGTGCTTCAATCTGTCGCTGACTATCAACACGATATAGCTAGGTTAATGCAGGGCATGGAAAATGCAAGTAGTTCATTAAAACAAGCAGGGAAAACAGCAAGATGTTTGGTCAATAAATTTCAAAGAATAGAGGTGTAGCCATGAATGAACCATATATTACAATCAACAATAACAAGGTTGAGCTTAGAAAAGGCGGTTATACAGAAAAAAATTCAGATTTAATTTTATTAGCGGGGCATGTTTTTCATTCATTAGAAAACCATGGAGAATTTCTAAAAATAAAATTGAATACGAGCGAAGAAGATCGAAAAACGATTCTTTTTGAACTAGATAATGCTGAAGGTTGGTTATTTTCAGCCATCAAGAGCATGGGAGAGCTAATTTCATCCGCCGACCGAGATATACTTGAAGATAGAACCTTGAGCAATGTGGGTTATCTGGTTTCAACTCTTACATATTTACTTAAATCAGTTGGAGATACACGAAAACTTGTTACACGTTGCGCTGTAGAAGATCAGGAGGAAAACGAGGCAATAGAAAAGGTTGAAAACCAGTAACCCTGCACTACTCCATTATTTGTTTGGTTAGTAGAAAGCCCTGGTGGATTGTGCCAGGGCTTTTTTGTCTGTTTGGGCTGTTATAAATACATAATATTTCAAATGTTAATGATGGCGTGTTGTTTCTGCTATCTGGTTAGAAATCTCGAGAGCATGAAGACCTCGTTGAAGAATGTCCGGTATTGGCTGTAATATCGTAGGCTTGGTCGATAGTATGAGATTACAGCCACCGCCGGAGAAAAACCAGAGGGATGAATGATTACCTGAATAATCTGCCGTGACGGCTGTAATGTTCCAGGCGTTAATGATGGCGTGTTGTTTCTATCTTCTAGTTAGAAATTAAAGGGAGAATTGATCGTGGTTTATGAAAAGAATAAAAATATTATTGCATTGCAACTATATTTAGTTACAATTAGCAAAATGATAAAGCACCTCTATGTCTAAGCTGAGTAAGATCAAAGAAAAAATTAAATGTGATCCTGTTGCTAGGAATTTCACCTGGATAGAATTAAACTCCTTATTGACTGCTTTAGGATATATAAAAAAAGAGGGAAGTGGTTCAAGGGTTAAGTTTTTTCATAAACAGACTAACCACCCTATTTTCTTGCATAAACCACACCAGGGAACGAAATCAAACCAAGGACTTTAAAAAGTATAAGAGATGAACTTGAAAGAATCGGTGCTTTAAAATGAACGAAACACTTGAATATAAAAAATACATTGGCTCAATAGAGGTCGATACAGAAGAAAAGGTTCTACATGGAAAGATATTGTTTATTAATGGCCTTATTACTTATGAATCAGTTAATTTTGATTTAGATGAATTAAGTAAAGAGTTCAGAAAGGCTGTCAATGAGTATTTATCGGATTGCAAAGAGTTAAATATTGATCCAGAAAAAACATGTAAAGGTCAGTTTAATGTCAGAGTGACTCCTAAACTGCATCAAGCAGCAAATTTACTAGCCATGAAAAATAACGAAAGCTTAAATGCTCTCGTAAAGCGAGCTCTAGAAGTAGAAGTGGTTACTCATTAAGCCTGTAAAAATAACGGAGGATTTATTGTCCAGTGACAAAAAAATGTAGTAACTTTTACAGTACATTTTATTTTTATGGCATTTGCTGCCCATTATATAAGGCTTTGTGATTCCGACCCTCTACCACTTATTAAATAAGGCTTTGTAAGAAATCACAAGGCCTTTTTTATTGCCTGAAATTTACTTTGTCACACTCTTACCACGGTAAATACCAAACAAAACCTAGCCTTTGAGGCGCAACACGGATTTATAGTGCAAACTATTGGTTTCACAGTGCATTTAAAAAACCTTAGCCCCA
>CAZNGU010000559.1:0-2128 GCA_964572325.1 uncultured Methylomarinum sp. | reverse complement strand
CAGCAGTTTTATACGGACAGCTAAAAAAGTGTGTCCCACACACTTTTTCTTTACTATTTTTCTTGCCACTCTCACTTTCTATGATAAATGAATGTTTTGTAGAAATCTGTAATTTCATACATCAATGAAAATACTCTTAATTACACCACCTATGACTCAGCTGAATACACCTTATCCAGCTACAGCGTATCTAAGTGGTTTTCTTAAACAAGCAAAGTACGATGTCGCGCAAAGAGATCTAGCAATAGATTTATTTTTATCATTGCTTAGCATTCAAGGTCTGGATAATATTTTTAAACAGATTGAAGATAATTATGCAGCTTTTGAAGACCATGAACTTCCTGAGTCCATATACAATTTTTTACTTAATTTTGACCAGTATAGTATTACAGTAGAACCGGTTATTAAATTCCTGCAAGGCAAGAACCCTGCACTAGCCTTGCGTATTGTGTCCCGAAATTTTCTCCCTGAAGGCCCTCAGTTTGAAAGTTTATATCAAATGGAAGAAATGTCAGAGCATGTCTTAGCAGATGCTTTTGGCAATTTAGGCATACAGGACAGGGCAAAATATCTGGCCAGCCTTTTCATAGATGATATTGTAACAGTGATTACCCAGGGTGTTGATGCACATTTTGAAATCTCTCGTTATGGGGAAAGCTTAGCGGCATCTAATCCTTCCTTTGATGATTTACACCAGCAACTGCAGCAATTGCCTGTCTACACAGATCAGCTAATTTTTTCGCGGGTAGAAGAGTATTTAAAGCAGGAAAATCCAGATATTGTTGGCATTACTGTGCCTTTCCCTGGCAATATGCTGGGTGCATTAAAAATTGCCCGCTGTTGTAAAAAAATTAATCCAAAAATAAAAATGGTATTAGGTGGAGGTTTTATTAATACCGAATTAAGATCATTAAAAGACCCCCGTATTTTTGAGTTTATTGATTTTATAACGCTTGATAATGGCGAAAGGCCTTTTTTAACGCTCATTGAATACCTAAACAAGCAGCGTCCTGTTGAAGATTTATTTCGTACTTATCACTTACATAAAAAGCAAATTATTTATAGTCAAAACCCTGCTTTACATGATATTCCACATAAAAGCACGGGTACACCCAGCTATCTGGGCTTGCAAACAGATAAATATCTATCATTATGCGAAATGCTTAATCCTATGCATCGTATCTGGAGTGATGGCCGCTGGAACAAACTCACTATTGCCCAGGGTTGTTATTGGTCGCAATGCAGTTTTTGTGATATTAGTTTGAGCTATATTGGGGATTATGATGATGCGGGTGCGGAAATCATTGTTAATCGAATTGAAACATTGATCAATGAAACCGGTGAGAGCGGTTTTCATTTTGTGGATGAGGCTGCCCCACCAAAAGTACTCTTTGCCATGGCAAAAAAACTGATAGAGCGAAAAATAATTATTAGTTGGTGGGGTAATATCCGTTTTGAAAAAACATTTTCAGCAGAAAAATGTCAGTTACTGGCCGACTCTGGTTGCATTGCAATTAGTGGTGGACTGGAAGTGGCCTCCGACCGCTTATTAAAACTAATGAAAAAAGGCGTTACTGTTGAACAAGTAGCACGTGTGACCAAAAACTTTACTAATTCGGGTATCTTGGTACATGCTTATTTGATGTATGGTTTTCCAAGCCAAACAGAGCAGGAAACTATAGATTCTTTAGAACGTGTCCGCCAATTAATGCTCAATAACTGTATAAACTCAGCTTATTGGCATCGCTTTGCTGCAACGATTCATAGCCCTATTGGCATACAACCAGAACAGTTTGGTATAGAATTAGTAGCAAATAAAGAGGTTTTATTTGCAGAAAATGATATTAGCTTTCATGATCCTGTGAATGCAGACCATGACATGCTGGGTGCAGGCTTAAAAAAAGCACTTTATAATTATATGCATGGGATGGGGTTCGATCTGCCCATTAATTTCTGGTTTGATAAAAGCGTGAATGAACCCGATGTTGCAAATGATTTTATTAAACAAGCGCTTTAGGCAGACTTTCTTATGTTTACCCGGCATCTCAGGCGTAGGCTTAGGTAACGCGCAAAAAATAAACTACCAGGATTACGCAGGATTTTTATTCGTCTTCAAGACGCAACGAAG
>CAZNGU010000558.1:0-2135 GCA_964572325.1 uncultured Methylomarinum sp. | reverse complement strand
CAGCAACTTCCTGCAAGCAAATAATATCAATATTCAGTTCATTAATGGTTTTAGTTAGCTTTCTGACTTCAAAACGCCTTTCTTCATTTTCTGGGTCAAGACCAGCCCAACGAAAAACGTACTTATCAGAAAATTCATTTAGAATATAGCCTGTTAAGCCATCTTCTAAATACGTCATTAACGGGCGCAACCCCTTGTCTTTTGAATCGGCTAATTTTTCCGCAGTATCATCACCACTTAACGATGACTTTTGAGCTGAGAATGATTCAAAGTTAATTTCATCGGGTGACATGCCGTAGATGGCACAAATAATTGATGTTAAGAACGTCATCCATTTTGAAAAATACATTTCATCAAAATCAACGCCAAACTTTTCAAAAGATGCTTTAGATTCCTGGTCTTTTGATATCATGACCGGCAGCGCCCACTGATTATCGACACCTTTAACCATGGCGTTCCAATAACGTTTAAATGCGGTTAAATCATTATTGTCATAATCCCCTGACAAATGAAGCATTCCTTTTGGAATTGCATTTTCATCAAAGCCTTTTATGTTGTAGGTCATGGCGTTTAAGAAGCCTGTTACAACACGTATCATCAATTCAACTTCTGACTGACCATAACCAGCCAGCCCAACATCTGTGCGGGGATTTCTTGGAACATAAATCAAGTCATTGAATGTGTATGCCGTTCTTATTCTTCCCTGTATGACTTGCAATGCAAATATCTCATCATCACCTTTATACCCATCTTCTGAGCACAAACGAATAGTGGCACCGTCAACATTATAAAAACCATCCATACCTAAGGTTGGGTCACGCTTAACCTCTGTTTCTATAGCGGCTGAATCCATGGTTAAAGAATCGCGCACATAGCAATTCATGAACTGACTGAAAGATTTTCTCTTTAGTTGCTGCCTACGCCTTGGGTTGCTTTCCCATCCGCAGTTACTAAAGAACTGGGTTAATTCATTGATTGATTGCCGCTCTTCTGAGGTAAGTTCGTGTTCTTTATCTTTGTGACGGATAACAAACCCGGTACTATTTTCGCTTTCTTGTGGCCTGGTGAATCGTGCGACCTGTCTTAATCTTGTGAGGATTACCGCACTTAATACGGGTGTTTGATCGACTATTGATCGTAAAGAGGTAAAGTCAAAATGCCCCTGTTTATCAAAGTAATCACCTGTAGCAAATATTTGAAAGTCATCTAAATGAACAGACTGCATTCCCCCTTTGTTTTTATGCTTTCCAGGGAAAGGGATAATGTTACCCCTAGCTTTCATCATGTCTTGTTCTTGATACATGCCCAATATCTGATTTATTCCCTCCTGCATTTCATCAGACGGAATAATACTGGACAAATCAAGGTGTGATTTTGACATTTCAGCTTGTGCATCAAAGCGTTCTTCTGCTGGTGCAGACTCGTTAAATGCTATGTCATGTTTATTATCGCTCATGAAATGAGTTTAATATCACGACATACAGTAAGCGTGAGCGGATAATGAGCTAATGAACATCGACCTATCCATAATAGATACAACGCCTGGTGCGAATCACTGGGCAGCACCTAATAAACCTGTTAATAATTATCTGCATTGGTATGGACGGATGCTAAGAATAGATAGAGGCGCAGGCCAATATCACTCGATTATTCTTATGCGCTGGAAGAAGCGTAATATTAAGCCTGAGATTATTGGACCATATGCTGGTATTTTGAAAGATGCTATTGTTAAGAAACTACAATCTGCTAACTCTAAATAGCAATCACTATTATTTTATTAGCATTATCTTTAAGAAAGAAATAATGTTCTTTAGTTCTTTATGGTTATACCCATCATCATAATAATGCATAACATGGTGGTTTATGATTTCATAAGCCTGAGTTTTGGTAATTTGTTTTCTAATACCATCGTCACCAGTAAGCAGCCATAAATATTTTTTATTTATAGGGTTGTCTATTTTTCTTAGAAAGACACTGATAAACAAAGAAAGAAACAATCCTGCTAAAATATAATAAATCATGTTATTCATAACCCTTTAATTGCTCCCCCATATTATCTAAAAATAAATATAATTCATCGTGTAATTACGCATATAACACAGCAGTCAAGCGGACTGCGGTGGATCTGCAGCGCG
>CAZNGU010000557.1:0-2136 GCA_964572325.1 uncultured Methylomarinum sp. | reverse complement strand
AATAAGAATATAATGGCCAAGTTATATATTGAGATATATCTTAAGTTTGCCATGGCTTTACCTGGAACAAACTTTTTCTTAGGAATGTGCACAGAATACGTTCTTTAATTACCTCCTTCTTTCAAATGTGACACAGACAGTTTTAATAGCGCACTGCATTTCAAAGAACAAAACAGACTCATTATGCAAAATACAGAATACAAATTTAAACCTGGGCGAAGTTACCCTTCTGGCACTAAACAAAATAAAGAAGGAGTCAATTTCTCAATTTTCAGTCGTCATGCTACGAAAGTTGAGTTATTACTATTTGAAGCATCACAATCTGACAAACCTTTCCAAATTATTCAGTTAGACCCTCATAGCCATAAAACCTTTTTCTCCTGGCATGTTTATGTCCTGGGATTACCGGCCGGTACTTGGTACACCTGGCGCATTGACGGACCAAACGAACCTAAGGAAGCAGGTCTACATTTTGACAAAGAAAAACAACTGATTGACCCATGGGCGCGAGTAGTATCTGACGCCAATTGGGACAGACAAGCCGCCTGTTTACCCGGTGATAATCAGGCCACTGCAATGCGTTGCATGGTTGTGCATAATTCAGACTATGATAGAAAAGGCGATAAGCCGTTGCATATCAAAAGTGAAGAAAGCATTATCTATGAACTGCATGTAGGAGGTTATACTCGCCACCCTTCTGCAAATGTTAAAAACCCAGGAACTTATTCAGGATTGATCGAAAAAATCCCTTATCTCAAAAAACTAGGTATTACCCATGTTGAATTACTACCCGTCATGGCTTTTGATGAACAGGATGTACCTCAAGGAACAGCAGAACTAGGTTTAAAAAATTACTGGGGATACAGCACCCACAGTTTTTTTAGCCCACATCCTGGATATTGTGTTACTCCTGAACTAGGAACCCATGTTAAAGAATTTCGTGAAATGGTAAAAGCCTTACATAATGAAGGTATCGGAATTATTTTAGATGTGGTGTACAACCATACTGCAGAAGCAGGAGCCAATGGCCCCATCATTAACTTTCGTGGTATTGGGGAAAATATTTTTTATCATCATGATCAAAATGACAAAAGCATTCTGCACGACTATACCGGTTGCGGAAACACTGTTAATGCTAACCACCCCTTAGTCTCTGCTTTTATTACCAGCAGCCTTGAATACTGGGTAAGAGAAATGCATGTTGATGGTTTTCGTTTTGATCTAGCCAGTGCGTTGGCTCGTGGTAAAGACGGTGAAGTGCTTGAAGATCCTCCTGTTTTATGGGCCATAGAACTATCAGAGCAATTAGCACAAACTAAATTGGTTGCTGAAGCCTGGGATGCCGCGGGCCTTTATCAGGTTGGAAGTTTTCCAGGACACCGCTGGGCCGAATGGAATGGTAAATATAGAGATGTAGTTCGCGAAGTTCTGCGTGGTGATAAAGGCAAAATACAGGAACTGGCAACTCGTATATCCGGAAGCAGTGATCTTTATGAACATCAGTCTGGCTTGCCCATCAATAGCATTAACTTTATCACTTGCCATGATGGTTTCACCCTCAATGACTTATTTAGTTACAACGAAAAGCATAATGAAGCTAATGGCGAACAAAGCAGGGATGGTTGTAATAACAATATCAGTTTCAACAACGGAGAAGAAGGCCCAACTAGTAATATAAAAATCCAGAAACTTCGTAGAAAACTAGTAAGAAATGCTTTTGCCATTCTATTGCTGAGTGAAGGAATCCCCATGCTACTTGCGGGTAACGAAATACTCAACACCCAAAAAGGTAATAATAACGGTTATTGTCAAGATAATGAGCTCACTTGGATTAATTGGAATTTGGCTCAAGAAAACAGTACTATCCTCCGTTTTGTGCAACAAATGATCGCTTTACGCAAACGACACCCCTCTATTATGCGCAAACGATTCCTGACAGGAAATGTTATAGAAGAAAGAGGCATTAAAGATATTAGCTGGCATGGTGCAAAATTAGACATGCCGTTATGGGATGACCCAGAGACTCGGCTGCTGGCTTTTACCTTGGCTGGTATCACAAATGATGAAGCAGATTTACATGTCATTATTAATATGTCTGAGCAGCAAACAGTTGTTGAACTGCCGGAAATAAACAAT
>CAZNGU010000556.1:0-2147 GCA_964572325.1 uncultured Methylomarinum sp. | reverse complement strand
AAAACCCGCAAAAGCCACGCCAGCTTTAAAAGCCCCTGATGAGGGCGTTATGTGCAAAAAAGCAATAGTTCTTGTTTCAAAATTATCAGGAAGTAAATATGAAACTTAAAAAGATAGAAATTCATAAATATAAATCATTTTCTGAATCTCAACATTTTGACCTTGAAGATGATGTTACGATTCTTGTGGGCATGAATGAGTCTGGTAAAACATCGGCGCTAGAAGCTATTGCAAAAACTAACTACTTCCAAGATGATTTAAATTTTAAATTTAATGTCTCTCATGATTATCCAAGAAGAGAAAAAAAGAAAATGGATAAGTCGGGAGTAACAGCTAAAGCAGTAACTTGTACGTATGAGATTGATTCAGACCTCATAAACTCAATTGAAAATGAGCTGGGCGAAGGGGTTATTACTTCTACTGAATTTAATGTAACAACAAAATATGACAACGGCAATACTTGGTCAATAGTTGAAATAAATAGAAAAAAATGTATTGAGCATCTTACGGAAAAACTTGGCATTTCTAGCAAGGCTATAAATGAAAAACTTGAGAAAGTCCAAAATTCAGAAGATCTATCCGAAGTTAAATCTGAATATTCTGATGAAAAATATACTGACGGCCTTGATAGTTTAGATAAATATTTTGAGAATAAATGGGATTGGGGTAGCGATCCTTTAAGCGAGTATGTTTCGCGAACATATTTGAAACCAAATCAGCCAAAGTTTTTATATTATGATGAATATTTTTCTTTGCCATCAAGAATTAGTATTGAAAAATTGGAAGAAAGTAATCTTGATGAATATGAGCTAAAGACAGCAAAAGCTCTATTCGAGTTGGCGGATATTAATACTTCTGAGATTTTAGAAAGCAATGATTTCGAAGATTTCATTGCTGAGCTGGAAGCAACAGAAGCAATTATATCAGAGGAACTTTTTAAATATTGGGCTACAAATAAAAATCTCCATATTTCATTTCACATAGATAAAAAAGAAGCTACTGATCCTCAAAACAATAAAAGGATTGTTGAGCATATTTTGGACATTAGAGTTAAGAATAAAGGGGTATCACTACCATTAAAGAACAGAAGTAAGGGCTTTAATTGGTTCTTCTCATTTCTGGTCTGGTTTAAAAAAATACAGGAAGATGATTCATCAAGCTATTTATTGCTGCTAGATGAGCCAGGTTTGAATCTCCACGCATCAGCGCAAGCTGATCTTCTTAGATTTTTAGAAGATTTATCTGATAATTATCAGATAATATATACCACGCATTCTCCGTTCATGATTCCTTCAGGAAAATTAGATAGAGTTAGAACTGTATTAGAAACGGATAAGGGGTCAGTTATTTCTGAAAGTATTCAGGAAAAAGACCCAAATACTTTATTCCCTCTACAGGCAGCTTTAGGGTATGACATAGCGCAGAACTTATTCGTTAGTAATAAAAACCTCCTAGTAGAAGGTGTTTCGGATTTAATGATGTTAACTGCTCTTTCCGGAAAGTTAGAAGCCGAAGGAAGAACAGGTCTAAGGTCTGACATTACAATAGTTCCTACCGGTGGACTAGAAAAGGTTGCAACATTTATCTCTTTGTTGAGAGGTTCAAAATTAGAAATAGTTTGCTTGCTTGACTCATACAATGATGCAAAAGGAAAGGCGAAAATGGACAAAATGATTTATGAAAAAATAATTCATAAGAATAAAATCAGATTTTTTGACGAATTCCTTAATAGTCACTCTAAAGCGGATATTGAAGACTTATTTAGTAAAGATGATTATCTAAAACTATTTAACACGGCATTCAATGAGCATTCAGATATAAAGGTAAATGACTTAAATTCAGGTATTCAGCAAATTATTATACAAATAAATAAACATTTAAATATTGATAGGTTTAACCATTTTCGGCCTGCAAATGAGATCATGAAAAAAGGAATTAATTCTTCAACATTTTCTAATGAAAGCTTAGATAATTTTGAGAAAGTTTTTATAGAAATAAATAAATTATTTGAATAATTATTGTGGAGCTAAAAAAACACATAACAAACTCATCCAGCGGGACTTTCAGAAGGTTCACGATTTTTTGCAAAGAACGCAAAAATCGCGCCCCCTCTGAAAGCCCCTGATGAGGGCGTTATGCGCGTAAGC
>CAZNGU010000555.1:0-2149 GCA_964572325.1 uncultured Methylomarinum sp. | reverse complement strand
ACCCACGATGTTGCTGGATAAGCTGTATGGTTGACAGGATAGGTTTAACTAAAGCTATGCCTTCTAACTCATACAGCGATGATTCAATATGTTTATTTAGATTAAAATAGATACTGAATAATACGACAAGCAGTGCAGTAGAATAAATTGCACCTAATAACATGACTTTGCTGGTATAACCAAGTTTGTTCATGATAAACATGGCTGGGTAGAATATTTTTTTCATGTTAGTTTTAGGGAGCAAGCTTTATTTGATAATGATGCTTAAATTGATAAAGAAGTTATTCGGTTCTGTTTATTGAATGAACAAAGATCTGAATTCAAGCCATAAGCGCATTAACTACACGTTCCATTTTCATACTGCGAGAACCTTTAATTAAAAGTGTATCTGTCGGCTGGAAAGTATTTCTTAGATAATCAATCAATATGTTGATGTCGGTAAAGTGCTGACCTTTACTTGCAAATCCAAACTGGCTATGCCGAGAAATTTCACCATAACTTAGTAGCTTATTAATTTCCATGCGTTTGCTTGCTGGCTCGCCTCTCTATGTAAGCTGGTGGCATCGTTGCCCAGTTCAGCCATCTCGTCCAATAACAGCCATTTATTGCCTCTACATTGTTTTAAATAGGTCAATGCTGCCAACAAGGAACTAGGATTAACGTTATGACTGTCGTCTATCAACTGGTAGCCGTTCCATCCTTTTAGTCTGCTCAGGCGACCAGGTTGGGGGCTGATGTTGATCATGGCGGAGGCAATGCTGCTCAGTGATTTTCCAATCATTAATAATGCGGCAATGGCGGCTAGTGCATTGCTGATATTGTGCTGTCCTGGAAGTGATAGCTCGAACTGACAACATTGCTGTTGATAGTTTATAATAAAACGGTTGCCTGAGGGGTATAGCTCGATGTTATCAGCAGATACATGGGCAGGGGAATGACAGGCAAAACTGCTCATCTGTAGATGACGGGGTTGTTTGCACCATAAGGGAAACTGGTCATCATCGGCGTTCAGTATAGCAATGCCATCAGCCATACCGGCAAACACTTCGCCATTTGTTTGAGTCGAACCTTGAACACTGCCAAAGCCTTGCAGGTGATCTAGACCTGCATTGGTAATAATGGCAATATCCGGTTGAGCCTGTTCGGTAAGAGGTAAAATTTTACCTGAGTGATTGGCACCCATTTCAATCACCGCTACTTGATGTTGAGGCTTTAATCTAAACAGGGTGAGCGGTACGCCGATATGATTGCTTAAATTTCCCTGTGTACCGAGAATGTTGGCAGGAAGAAAAAGTGATTCCAATAAGGCTATCAGCATGTCTTTGACAGCTGTTTTACCGTTGGAACCACACAAAGAAATAACCGGCGCAGGGCATTGCTGACGCCACCATTTTGCGTTTTTTGTCAGGGAATTCAAGGTGTTGCTCACTAGTAACTGAGGCAGGTTTATTTCTGGCTGTAGCTGTTCGACAATAACGGCAACTGCGCCTTGATTTAGTGCTTGTAGAAGAAAGTGGTGACCCTCAAAATTGAGCCCTTTCAAAGCAAAAAAGACATCGCCGAGATTGACCTTGCGAGTATCGATAGCAACGCTGGATAGCTTCAGGTCTGCGTCCTTGATTACGGCTTGCTGCGCGCCGATAATGCTGGCAAACTCTTTAATGCTTAAAGATAACATATTTTAAAGTAGATCAAATTGTGGGCTGAGTTGTGTTATCACGGGTTGCACCAGGGGACTCCACGGTTTCAGACAGGTCTGCTCGCAGCGTTAGGTGCCCTAGTTTTCATGGTTTATTAACCGGGTCTAAATGAATAATTATTAACGGAACTATTGTTGAGCCCTCATCAGTAAATGTTATTGTTGTTCGTAACAGCTTAATGGCTGCATTTAAGCTATTAATTGTAGGCATGTGAAACCTCCTCAATTAGAAACAAGGTTAGGCTTGCTTTTAAACGTGGAAACTCCTAAGAATACGCCACTCAGAAACTGTTATTACAGAATTGATGTACATGATCTAACCCTCAGTTGGTGGTGGGGAGTGCGATCAAGCTGTTGATATGGGCTTGCACACCTTTTTACCAATGGCGATCCCAATCGCCAAATAGACAAAACTGGCCAAGGCACCGAGCTTCAAGCTCGGATCACCAC
>CAZNGU010000554.1:0-2150 GCA_964572325.1 uncultured Methylomarinum sp. | reverse complement strand
TTGTGGTGTTCAGTGACCACCTTTCTTACTGGTCGCTTCCATCAGGAAAGCGGACGTTTTAATAGTTTTGTTTGAATAGTTTTGTTTGAATAGCGGCAAACACCATGAAACAGAACTTCAAGCTTTTACTCTGCCCCAAAATATACGTATATGTAGTTGCAATCAGAGGCGGTGATTTACTGGGGAACAGGTGTCGAATGGTAGTTATAAACGAGGAAAATTAGATATAGACTGTTTTCATCTGTACTTTTGTACTAATTATTCAGTATCTTGATAAAATGTGTCTATAGATAACTTCGAGTTTAAAGAGTACTCAAATTGTGGCAAATAAGAAGTATTTGATTAACGAATCAGATTTGATGAAGGATTGGGATTTTGATGAGAATCAAGATCTAAATCCTGCTGATCTTTTAATCGGAAGTAACAAAAGAGCAGCTTGGATTTGCCATCTCTGCAACAACAAGTGGAAAACGGCAATCTATCATCGCGCTATTAACAAAAGCGCCTGTCGCAAGTGCTCATCGAAAAAAAGGTTAAGTTTCAACATTAACGAGAGCATTTTCAAGACGCACCCAGATTTTGCGAAAGATTGGTCTCCGGATAAAAATGGAAGATTAACACCAAAAATGTTCTCCAAGAATTCGAGATATGAAGTCAACTGGCGTTGTCATATATGCGGAGTGGAGACTACTAAAAGTATTACAAACTACAGTGGTTGTAGGCAATGTAAAGAAGCAAAACGACTTGAAAAGAAAAATCTAGAATTGGATTTCCCCGAAATATCAAAAGAGTGGGATAAGGAAAGTAATGGAGACAAACTACCTAGTGATTTCATGCCCGCTAGCAATCAATACGCGTGGTGGATATGCTCAACATGTGGGCACAGTTGGTCCGCAAAAATTAGCAATCGAACTTCACTATGCCGTGGATGCCCTTTATGCTCGAATACTATAGTTGTTCCGGGAAAAAATGATCTAGCAACTTCTCATCCATATTTAGCTAAGGAATGGCATCCAACGAAAAATAATCAATTAACACCTGAGGAAGTTACTTATGGTAGTGGAAAAAAAGTATGGTGGCTTTGTCCAAATAATCATGAGTACGAAGCAACAATTCTTCATAGAGCTCATGGTACCGAATGTCCTAAATGTAATGCTGGTCGGCAGACATCTTTTGCAGAACAAGCCACTTACTTTTATATCAAGCAACTCTATCCAGAAACTTTGAATCGTTACTCGGCTGATTTTCTAGAACGAATGGAATTAGATATTTTCATTCCATCAATAAAATTGGCTATTGAATATGATGGTGAAGCATGGCACAAAAAAAACACGATAAAAAGGGAAGAGCGAAAATACCAGCTCTGTAAACAGAATGGGATAAAGCTATTAAGGCTAAGGGAGAAGATGCCAGAGTTTCCATCAGATATAGCAGATGAGATGTTCGGTATGGAAAGGTTATATGAGCCCATAAATTTAGAAAAAATGCTTGGTGAATTGCTTAAGCGAATTAATTACTCAGAAACATGGATGTTAGGTTGTCCTATAGACATAAATATCGCAAGGGATAGACCTGAAATATTACGATATAAAACAGACCTAAAAACAAAATCTTTAAAATTCTTGTATCTTGATATTGCAAAGGAGTGGCACTCAACTAAAAATGGAAATCAATTACCTGAACATTTTCAACCTGGAACAGATCATAAAGCATGGTGGGAGTGCCCAGACTGTGAAAATGCTTATGAAGCAGCAATTAGTAAACGAACTGGTGGAATAAGTGGAAGTGAAAAAACTGGCTGTCCTAAATGTGGCATTGAGAAATCGACGCAGGCAAAACGCAAAGCAGTGGATATGATGGACTCAGAGTCGGGCGAAATTTTGAGGACATTTATTTCTATTTCAGACGCTTCGAGAAAAATGAAAATAAATAGCTCAAATATCAGCATGGTTTGCAAGGGGATCAGACCAAAAGCAGGTGGATATGTCTGGGCTTATTCAAAAAATATGATCCCATGAGTGCAGATAAATTTTCCACTTTTGTTTAGGGTCCGCTGATGGCTAATTTCCAGCCCAAGCATTAGGAAACCCTTAACGACCGCTTTGTGGTGAAAGCAGTCATAGACAGGCTCGAATAAAAAGAATCTATTT
>CAZNGU010000553.1:0-2155 GCA_964572325.1 uncultured Methylomarinum sp. | reverse complement strand
GCAAAGCTATTTTTACCCCCGCCCACAGGGCGCGGTTACTTAAGATCTAATGTATCATTCAACTGTTTTGGGGTGAACTCGTCTTTCTTGCAATTCCAGCAACAGGGCCACCTTCTTGAGCAATTTTCTTGCTTTCGTTGAAATCGTTTGGCACGAGTACATTCCAATTAAGCATGGGTCAATAATTAAGTATGGTGTCCCCCGGAATTTATTGGGATCAATGCTTAATGGTTATTTGTATCTGCTTTTCAATCAATTAAGATGGTCTCGTAAAAAGTCAAAATCGGTAAATTAGGCCCTAATGATTTCAATAGGTTACATAGGACAAAATTGCTAAAATCGGACTTTTTACGAATGCATCAATTAAAATAACAAGATAAAATGGACATAGCAAAAAATAAATTTACAATAAACCTACCACAGTTAGGGATAGCTGCAATTTATTGTATTGCTGGTTCGATAATTTTTTTTCAGCCATTGGAGCCACGGCCATGGCAGAAAGTTGATGATGCTCTATATATGAATAATGCGATAGCGATATTGCACTACTTAGGAAGTTTGCCATGGCTTGGTCCATTCAATCAAACATCATTGTCAAAAGCTCCTTTTTTTTCTATCTTTCTGGCTACAATCCACTATTTTGGTATCCCCTATCGTTTTGCTGAGTTCTCTTTTTTTGCACCACTGCCTTTCCTTTTTGTTCGTGCGATGCGTCCATTCAGCTTTAGCAAAAAATATATCTTACTTCTTGCTTCTTTTTGCCTAATTCTTATACCTGCAGCCGGTACAGAGAGTAGAGTTTTACGGGAAACATTGTTTGGCGGAATTACTATTTATTTCATGATATTATTTTGCGGTTTCATTGTAAGATATTGTCTGAATCGAAAGAATTCATGCCGTTGGGCAATAGGTGCAGGCGTGGCGTTTGGTATAGCTGTATCGACAAGGGCAGAAGGCCTATGGCTCTTACTGCCAACACTAACTGGCTTTACTTTGTCAATTATGCTTTTTGCGAAGCGGAGTCATATTGTTAAGCTGGTTGTTACTATTCTTTTGTTCTTTGCTGGGTATATGGCTCCGGTCTCAGCTATTTCGACATTAAATTACTATTCTTATGGGATATTCTCTCCATCCTTGCGCCAAACGCGAGAGTTCAAAAATTTGTACTCAACACTGTGTTCTCTTGTACCAAATAAAAGACAGCGATATATACCGATAAACACATTCACTCGTTATCAGGTTTATAAGATTTCACCTCACTTTGCTAAGCTGAAACCTTTTCTTGAGGGAGACGCAACCAATCAATTAGCTACGAGCAAGATTCATTTTTTATTCAATGGATACCCCAACAAACGAGAATTTTTTGTTTCAACATTCGAGTTTGCCCTTGAGGATTCTATTTTTCTCGCTGGCTATAATTCTGGGCCCAAATTTATAGATTTTTGCAAAAAAGCAGTCGATGAGATTAATGATGCGGTGTCTAAAAATAAAATAAAGGCTGGGCAAAAAGGTTTTTCTTTACTCCCTCCTTTGTTGCTTTCTGATGCCCCCCAAATTACTTCGTCAGCATTTAGATCGTTCTGGTTATTAATTCGAAATAAAGGGATAAAACGAGCTCCAGTCAGAAGTAGATTTGGAGCAACAAAAATGCACATGGAAATGCATAATTGGCATATTTTTTTAAAAACATGGCCATATCCACTTAAATCTTCCTATGTGCCTGAAAAATTTGGTGATTTTGGCTATAAAAAATTAGTGTCAATACTTACAGTATTATACCCATTGGTATTGCTTCTCGGAATTGCATCCTTTTTTATATCGTTGACAAAAAAATATTTTATTAAAGACAAGCTTATTTTCATTATTCTATCGATTGCATGGGCCTCATTAATAGGTTTTAATCTATCTATGGGAATTGTTGATACAATAGCTTTTCCAATCCTACAATGGTCAACTAACTTTGGTCATAAAATGAGATGGGCAACAAGCTACAACAGAATGGGCTATTATCCCTTACATTATCTCCTTCTGATCTCCGCTATTTATAGTAGCGAAATATGGGAAAAAGTTAATCAATTTAAACAAGCGGTAAGAGGGGGGGCAATGCGGCAAAACAGTCAAAGCCCTGTTTCCAGAAGGAGTTAATGCACCTATT
>CAZNGU010000552.1:0-2171 GCA_964572325.1 uncultured Methylomarinum sp. | reverse complement strand
CACCTTTTACTTCACTTTTTAATTGGAAATATGTGTTTTTTCAACAAATAGCTTTGCCTTATCGCCACGCAATAAATCCGCCATCCCCATCAAACCATCAACCAGGTATTTAGCTTGATAACCGTTAAGGACTAAAAAAATACGACCTAAAATAGCCCTGTCTTTATGTGGACAAGCTGTCACCACGATTTTATTTTTATCAATTTCATCCAGACGCTCAGGCAATTCATTCAGTGGAATATTAATTGACCCGCCCATATGCCAAGCTGCAAATTCTTCTTTAAAACGTATATCAATTAATTGCGCTTTATCTTCTTGTAATAGCTCTACCAGTTCTTCACTGGTTATTTTCATGGCTTTTCTTTCGGCGTAATCAAAATTAGATAAGTAAGTTTTCATATGTTTATCTCCAGTAATAAAAAAACAAGACTTTAAGTTCTCTCAATTTGTCTTGATCAGTTGTTCAATGGATTTGAAATCATATCCAGAATGGGTGTGAATTAAGCCTTTGTTGAACATCATCAAGCCAATAAAAACCAGAATCAACCCTGATAACTGAAAAAACCGCTGGGTTGTCGTTGCTGAAAACAGGCGGGTTAAATAACCAAAGCTCCATAATGCAGGCAAGGTACCCAAACCAAATAATGTCATAATTTTTGCACCGACCAATGGGTCACTACTTCCGGCAGCCATGACATACATGGCTTGTAATGGACCGCAACCGAGCAGAAAGCCGGTAAAAAAGCCAATCACAAAAGGATTGTGATATCGTTTTCTTTGCTTGATAGCAAAATGAGCAACACTTTTAGGTTGCCTGATTCTGATATGCCTTAATGCGGTAAATACATTTAGCATGTTTAAGCCAAAAAGTATTAAAAAGCCACCAGCAAACAAATTGGTAATCCCTTGCATAAAAGGGGTGATACTAATTAAAGAACCAAGCAGTCCAAATAAGGCACCAAATAATGCATAAGAGAGTGTTTTCCCTAATCCATATAATAAATGTGATAGCCAGGAGGTATGATGCTGTTCTGCATCTCTTGCAGTGTAATTGATAATAAAACTGCCACACATACCAATACAATGCAAGCCTGTGATTAATCCAACGATAAAAATCATACTGTTGCTAAGGTGTGAATTCAAATCAGGTAAAACAAACTGATGAGATACTTTTCGTGCGCCTATCATAACAAGCACTAATGCAATGACAGCGAGCAAGCTAAAGATAACTTTATAGCCGCTTGTGTTTGCTTTTTCAGTAGGTGTGGAGATTTGATAGCCGCTTTCTTCAATCGTTTTTTGAATAGTCTTAAGATTAACTTTATCGGTATCAAAAATGACTTCAACAATGCCCGAAGGATAACTCGCAGAGATATTTTCCACACCTTCCATTTGGCTGACAGCTGCTTCTATGGTTGTTTCGCAACCGTCGCATTGCATACCCGTTACATTAAGTTTTACCTGCTGCATCTTTTTTTCCTACAAATGAGTTAGCTCAATATTACATTTTATTCGTCTCTGTAGTTTTTGCAATAAACAAAGCAATTACGGGGCAGGGTGTTTATCCAGCTTGAATTATGGTAAATATCAAATCCTCACTTTTTTTATGATTTTTTTTAAAAAACTTCAGTGCTCATTAAAGTTATTTTTATTATGCATTTTGTGCATAGAATGTCCTGAAATCGCATGACGAGAATGGTCACTTAACTGGGCGTCAAACCATTGATGAATAGCCGTTATAAGAGTGGGAGCATTTGTTGAGTAAATAATTTCTGCACCATTTGGCATTTTTTTATATACAATCTTCAACAGTTTGGGTTTTGCCTTCCGTAACACTTCTAAACCGGGCATGGCATTGCCATGGATTTTTGCGGGCTTAGAAAAATCACCTTGCTGAAATTTACGAGAAATCTGTGTTAAATGTTCGCGTATTAGCTTGATTTGATCATAATCAGCAGGATTTTTAACAATAACCTGTTGAATACCCCCCATGGGGGTTTTAGAAAATATATGTATTGTTCGTTCTAAATCAAAAGGCATTACATGAGCACCTTTCTGTGCGACTTCATCTAGCCGTTTTTTACTGGCTTTATCTACTGCATAAGAAGGGTTTATTATTAGTAAAGCCAAGATTGCTATAAAAAACTGTTTCATTTATTGTCCTGTATGTA
>CAZNGU010000551.1:0-2174 GCA_964572325.1 uncultured Methylomarinum sp. | reverse complement strand
CTCTATGCCATGGTCAAGGAGATATTGGGTACCACCACTGGCAACAGGGTTGGGAATGAATGACCAGATAAAGATAAAGGGCAGAACCCTTTTACAATATAATTTTTCCCGTAAGTAAGTATATGAGTTTGCGATTCAAGTCAGTCTCTAGAGGTTGTAATTAAAAGGGTAGAATGAATTGAAAAATTAAAAGGTGGTGGTGAATGAGTAAAAGAAAAAACATTCTACAAAAAGTATCAAAGGTGATTGGCATAATATGTTTCTTGCTTGCAATTTTGTGTGCAGTAATTTTATATTTTAAGATCCAGGAACTTGGTATGCAGCATGTTATCTCTGCCAGCTTGTTAGCATCATCATTCTTTTTCGCTTTTGTAGGCGTTGTACTCATCGTTATTAGTAACACCGATATTCCTAGCTTCAAGGTCATAGACATTGTTCCGCCTGCCTCGCTAAAAAAAGAAAATTCAAAGGATTGAATTAAAAGGGATGCAGGGGGCTAAAAACAACTTTTCTTTTATGTTTGCATGACTGACTTCTATTAACTCCCATCGCGATTTTCGTTTGCCTTTATGTTTTATGCTACGATGTGTGCTGTTTCAGTTGCAGGATAAAAAACGGTAGTGGTTAAGCAAATCATAAATACATCAACTTGTTTGTGGCTGCTGGTCTGTGGTGGTTGTATGATGGCTAGTGCTGAAAATAGTACGGACACCGAAGGTACAATGCCCGCAGTTGTGGAGGTTGATGCAAGCAATCCTGATAAAGCTGTTCCTGTGACTGAAGATTCTTTCACCTGTTTAAAAAAGATGCGTCCGGTACGTGGTTTTTTTGTCAGTAATCTGTTGAATAATTTAGATGATACCGTTGCAGCTGCCATGTCACCGCATGGTACAACTTATCCGCCAGGCTCTGTGGTGCAGTTAATTCCAGAAGAAGTTATGGTGAAGCACCACAAAGGCTGGAACACGAAAACGAATGACTGGGAATTTTTCGAGTTGAAAGTTTCGGAAGAAGGCTCGACAATAAAAGTACGCGGCACCACACAGGTGATTAATAAATTTGGTGGGAACTGCTTCGATTGTCATCAGAAAGCAGAGCCACAATGGGATTTTATCTGTGAACAAAATCATGGTTGTGACTCGTTACCCATTCCTGACTTTGTCATTCGCTGGACTCAGCGTGGTGATCCACGTTGTGATTAAAAATTTAATGGCATAATTACAGGGAGCCGCCTTTTTACAAGACTGCTCAATAGGATGAATATGAGACATTTGTATTACATTATCGCATTACCCCTGTTTTTTATTCTGGTTGCCTGCTCCGGGACAGATAGTAAAACGGGTGCCACTGGTGCCGGTCATTCGGTAGATGATCTGGCAAAAAATCCTTCTGCACAGGTTAGCCACGAGTCCGGTTGGACTATTGTTTCCAAAATAGAAAACGGAGACCGCATTTACTGGTTTCTGGCACCGGAAGTGGATAATGTCTCTCCTGCGATGTTCAAGAAAATAGTGTACTCAAAGAATAAGAGTGACCTGGAAACAAAGACTGTAAGTCAGTGCGATGCACCCAGGCAGATATGTGATGACCTTATGAAGGAATTCAAAAACTTGAGTAAAAGTTATAAGTAATTAAAACGAGAGCGTTCAAAATTCTGTGTCAACATAACCGGTTAAATATCCAATACGTTATCTAACCGGCCTTCGAAATATATCGCAAGTTGCGATAAAGTTAAACTCCAATTGTGAATTGGCATGGTCCACTTTTTTGAAGCATTCTGTATGCCCACATAAAGCAGCTTTAATAAACTGTTTTCATTGGGGAAAGCGCCTTTGGTTTTTGTCAGTTTACGGAACTGGCGATGAATCGATTCGATGGCATTGGTCGTGTAGATCACACGGCGGATATCTTCCGGGTACTTGAAGTACACAGACAAATTCTCCCACTTGGTGCGCCAGGATTTAATGACAATCGGGTAGAGTGGGCCCCAGCGGCTTTCCAGTTCGTCCAGTGCCGCTTCTGCCGCATCTTTCGTTAAAGCTTTGTATACAGGCTTTAAATCCGCCATGAAGGCTTTTTGATTTTTTGATGCCACGTATTTCATCGAATTGCGGATTTGATGAATGATACATAGTTGGACTTCTGTTTCAGGAAAGATGCTGTTAATCGCCTCC
>CAZNGU010000550.1:0-2175 GCA_964572325.1 uncultured Methylomarinum sp. | reverse complement strand
AAAAACAAAATATAAGACAGAACAGTTGTAACTTAAAAAACCTTTGCGAGCTCTGTGCCCTTGCAAGAGGATCAATTTATTAATTGCCTTGCATTAATGTACCATATATAGTACATTATATATTGTGAGCAGGACGCCAATATTAAGAGTCAATTTTTTTCGAACGGATTCAGAAAATGAACCCGTCCGTGATTGGCTGAAAAACAGGGAGAGAGAAGAACGAAAACTAATCGGTGAAGATATTTTGCTTATCCAGTTTCGATGGCCGTTAGGTTTGCCCCTGGTTCGAAAGATGGAATCTGATCTATGGGAAGTTCGAAGCAAGCTCGCCAGTTGCAATATATCGAGAGTGTTTTTTACCATCAAAAAAGGTGAAATGATACTACTGCATGCGATAATAAAGAAATCACAGAAAACGCCGAAAAAAGATATTGATTTAGCCCGATCCAGGAAAAATCAATGGTTGAAAGAGGTTTAAGTTATGAATAAGTTTACTGGTAGCAACTTTAATGATTTTCTTGAAGAAGACGGTATTCTGGAAGAGGTTTCTGCTAAAGCACATAAACGCCTTCTAGCTTATCAACTGGCTGACATCATGAAGGAAAAGAGCATCACAAAATCAAACTTGGCAAAGAAGCTTGCAACAAGTCGCTCTCAACTAGATAGAATTCTTGACCCTGAAAATACATCGATCACTATTGAAGTGCTAGAACGTGTTGCCCATGCAGTGGGGGTAAAACTGCAAATAGGGTTCGGATGAATATTCCGTTCATATCGATATAAATAAATATTATCTGCTAACATTTCAAATGTAATATTCTCTCATCGAGCCGCAAAGCACACTCGGAAATCACAATATATTTTTAAACCTTTGCGGGCTCTGCGGCTTGGCGAGAATAAACATTTAACCGAAAAAAAACAATGAAACTATTACCTACAATACTGCTACTACTTATCAGCATCAACATCGCTTATGCCGAGGAAGGCATTAAACCCAAATTACTGGAATACGATGTTGAGGTCATTATCTTTGAAGATGCTAACGCACGTTATATTAATAGCGAAGACTGGAACCATGAGGAGGTTATAAGCGACCCTGCCCCGGAAGAAACAACTGAGCTGCCTGAAAACCTGGATACACTCAGCATCGATGAAATTAACGCCATTGATGAGAAAAGCACTGCTGCTTTCAAAAACATCAAACCGGTAATTCTTAACAAAGAATACAAGCGAGTAAACAATTCAAAAGAATACAATGTACTGTTTTATGGTAGCTGGCGGCAGACTGGACTGAGTGCTGAAAAAACCTTTGAAATTGATATTCAGGATCTGGATAACACTCACCAGGCCACTTCTAAAAATACCTTAACAGGAAACTTTAAACTTGTGCTTGCACGATATTTACACATCTACAGCAAACTTGATTATCAACGAAAACTAAATAACGCAGTTACAGAAGCAACTACGATAGAAACAGCTACACCGACAGGTGAGACAACAGCCTTAGCCTATGAAAACTACCTGATAACAAACCACCGCCGAATGCGCAGTAAAACATTACACTACATCGACCATCCCCTGGTTGGAATGCTGATACAGATTAACCCGGTAAAAGTCAGTACAGAAAAAACAGCCGAGAAACCGGCAGTAGCAGAAAAATTATAGATTAAATGTAACGGTTATAGAACAGAGTTATCGCACAGGTAATCGTCGATCCACACCAGAGCGTCGCCCCAGTACATCACTAAACCGCGTAGTAGTGCGACGATCATCCATCACCCTACGTTCAACCTCTCGTCTTTCAGGACCATTATATTTATTATTGCCTGTGTCCATTCCTAAAGCCTCGATTTATTTTTATTTTTATTAAGCATGTCACAAAATATGATAATAGATGAATTTCTAAATAATGCAGCATTTTTTGTGCCAAAGTATTTAAATAGTATTAGCATCAATGATATAGGACTTAATGTAAAAATCATGCTCGACATAAATTGTCCAATGTGTAAATTATGCTGACATTATGTTGAATAAACATACTAATTTTTGTCGATTATATTTACAGTGGGCAATGATCCGTGAAGTATATTTTTTGGTGTTTTTCAGGAGATCCGGGTAGATGAGGATTAATATCGTAATTTTCGACATCAGGTGTCGGAGTCAAAATAAACTGAC
>CAZNGU010000549.1:0-2182 GCA_964572325.1 uncultured Methylomarinum sp. | reverse complement strand
AATCTATTTTGACAGAACACGGACATGATTTATTGCGTAATTTTTTAACGCAATAGGACTCAGAAATATGAAAATTCAACAAGCGCTTAACAAGCTATTAGACAAACAAGACTTGAGTTCGGAGCAGATGCACGATGTTATGCAACTTATTATGAGTGGCGGTGCAACTGATGCACAAATAGCGGGTTTTTTGATTGCACTACGTTGTAAGGGTGAAACGGTTGACGAAATAACCGCAGCCGTGACAGTAATGAGAGCCCTGGCTAGTAAAGTGCCGGTTACAGGCGAGCATATTATTGACACCTGTGGTACAGGGGGGGATGGCGCCAATACCTTTAATATTTCAACCACTTGTGCTTTTGTAGTCGCTGCCGCTGGTGGGCAGGTTGCAAAACATGGAAATCGGTCTGTTTCCAGTAGTTCAGGCAGTGCCGATGTATTAGAAGCGGCAGGGGTAAATCTGGATTTATCACCTGAACAAGTCGCACAATGTGTTAATGACATTGGTGTTGGCTTTTTATTTGCCCCTAAACTACACGGCGCCATGAAACACGCCATAGGGCCACGCAAAGAAATGGGCGTTAGAACCTTATTTAATTTAATTGGCCCCTTATCCAATCCGGCAGGAACAGTTAGGCAATTAATTGGCGTATTTTCTGTGGAATGGCTGGAACCTTTGGCCTATGTTTTAAAAAACCTGGGTAGCCAACATGTGCTTGTGGTCAATGCGGAAGATGGTCTTGATGAAATCAGTATCGCTTCAGCATCCCATATTGCCGAATTAAAAGACGGCATGGTTTCGACTTATCAGGTAACACCTGAGCAATTTGGCATGCAGCGGGCAAGCCTGGACTCCTTAGCCGTTCATGACGCAAAATCTAGCTTGCTGATGCTCAAATCGGTATTGAACAATCAGCCAGGCCCTGCCAGAGATATTGTTATTTTAAATGCAGGCGCCGCCATTTATGCGGCAGACCTTAGCGTTGATCTTGCAACAGGCATTGACAGGGCACGAGAAGTGATTGAAAGCGGTGCTGCGCTTGAAAAGTTTAATGCCCTGGTTTCCTATTCTATAAATTAAACCTCCCTTTATTTCCATGACTGATACCCCGGATATCCTAAAAAAAATTCTTGCCAGAAAAGCAGAAGAAGTAACTAATCGTAAGCAACGCACCTCGCTTGACAGCCTTAAGGAAATTGCCAGTGGCATGGAAAACCCTAGAGGTTTTGCTGCAGCACTGCAAAGTAAAGCACAGTCAAAAAAACCAGCGATTATTGCAGAAATTAAAAAGGCTTCACCCAGTAAAGGCGTCATCAGAGAAAACTTTAAACCTCTGGAGATCGCCCAGGATTATGCAATGAATGGTGCAACATGTCTTTCTATCTTAACCGACAAAGATTTTTTTCAAGGTTCAGAAGCTTATTTACAAATGGCTAGAAACGCCTGCCCATTACCGGTACTCAGAAAAGACTTTATGATCGACCCCTACCAAATACATGAATCCCGTGCCCTGGGTGCAGACTGTATTTTGTTGATCGTAGCCGCTCTGGAAAATCAGCAAATGCATGAGTTAGCAGAAACGGCAGAAGAATTAGGTATGGATGTGCTGGTAGAAACACATAATGAAGAAGAATTAAAACGAGCGTTAACTCTGAATACCAAACTGATCGGAATCAATAATCGAAATTTGAGAACCTTTGAAACCTCATTACAAACCACCCTTGAACTGAAAAAAAAGATACCGGAAGATTGTCTGATTATTACAGAAAGTGGAATTCATACGAGGGAGGATGTACAGAAAATGCTGGATAATCATATATATACTTTTTTAGTCGGTGAAGCTTTTATGAGAGCAGACTCTCCTGGGGCAAAAATGCGAGAGCTTTTTTCGGTTTGATAATGCTAGTTGAAAGGTGAGTGTTTTTTTCTTTAGAAACCCTGTCGATTCTATTTGGTTGCGGTTTAATTTTACTCTGATCCCTGATTATTTAAACTGTCCATCAACATAGTTTAGTGCGATATACTGTACTAAATATTGTAGGGTATAAGGTACAACGTATGCGTAGAATGATCATAGAACAAGATATTAGACCAATGTCAGAGTTTCGTTCAGGCGTGGCCTCTTTTGTAAAACAGGTTCATGACACTAAAAGACCTTTAATAATTACTCAACATGGGAAA
>CAZNGU010000548.1:0-2185 GCA_964572325.1 uncultured Methylomarinum sp. | reverse complement strand
ACGTTCATCAGTTTATTTATTATCTGCTCTTTTACTCAATAGTCCTGCACTTTGCTCATCCAGTATTTGCACCAGAATACGACTACGGGAAGCCACTAAACTATGTAAAAACAATAGAGGAATAGCCACACATAAACCCAGCATGGTCGTCACCAATGCTTGAGAAATCCCACTCGCCATCAATTTAGGATCACCTGTACCAAACAGACTAATAGACTGAAATGTAGCAATCATACCGGTTACAGTACCCAATAAACCCAATAAAGGGGCTACTGCTGCCAGTAGTTTAATCATGGAAAGCCCTTTTTCCAGCACCGGCACTTCCCGGGTAATGGCTTCATCTAGAACCAATTCCAGGTTTTCAGTATCCTCTGCCTTTTTTTGCTCGGCCGCTAAAAACACGCGTCCCAAAGGATTGTCACCTACAGCAGTAGACGAGTTCATTTGGGCATTCATTTTTTTTCCTGTCAGGCTCAGCTGTACTAAACGAATCAAGGCATAAACAAAACCCAAAGCACCCATCAACAAAATAATATAACCAATAAAACCCCCTTCCTGAATACGCTCAATAGCATTAGGAGCCTGAATCAGCATACTGAGAATTACACCACGCGTTGGGTCAATCCCAAGGGCAACTGGCCCTGTTTTTGCTTCAGAAAATGATTCTGCAAGTGACAGATACTGGCTTTGCGGTTGCCTGGGCAGAAGTGTAAGACGGCCAGTATCTGCTGAAAATTGCAAATATTCTCCATTAGCCACAGCATTAAAGGTACCCACACGAAAAACTTTTGCTTGTACCGGTTTTCCCGAGGCATCTTCAATTTCTGTATCAAAATAGACCACTTTTCCTGATTCGGTCATTTCATGTTGCAGCATAAACCATAGTTTTTCTAATTGTTCTATGGTCGGTAATGCCTTGCTATCACTGATACTACTTAGTGCTTCCGTACGGTCTGGAAATTGGGCAGAGACTAATGAATGACGTAAATCTGCTTTTAAATCCCCCGCCGCCTGCCTGGCAACACCAAATAGCTCCCCTAAAACGCCGCCCTTATCTTTAAGCTCGGTTTCCAGCTGACTGAGCTCCTGCTCGCCATCATCCAGATGTGTTTTTAATTGAACACTGGCTTTTTCCAGCCTGGACAATGTTGATAGGGCGGTTTTTAAAAGTTGTTGTTGCTTGTTTTTTTCAGCAAGAAACTTAGACTCTCTATTTTTATTGATTTTTGCTTCAATACCCTGCGATTTTTTGACTTCTCTGAGTAATTGATCTAATCCCAGGTGTTCAGCCATAGCCATAGACAGACCAAGCCAGCTCAGTAAAAAAAAGAAGATAATTTTTTTCATTGGCCGCTCTCCGCTGCAGGTATGGGAAGTGCAATTAAATCGGGTGCCGTTTCTTTACGGGCTATTCGTAAACCTTTACGAATAGCCTGACTGTAGTCCGATGATAATATTTGCCATTGTTTTTTTTCCTTATTCCAAAAACCACTTTCACTGCCATCAAATCGTTGAAAATACAGGGCAACTCGTCCTAATCTTAAAAAATCCACGGAACTGGTCACACCCTCCAGGTTTAAGTCGGCACGATAGGCTTCAATGGTATTGCCATAATCATTTTCGATTTGATAAGCCTCCAGTATGCGGCGATATTTTTCAGCATTACTGACATCGGCTCTAATCATCATATCTTTTAGTTTTGCCAGTCGTTCTGTTCTTTCTTCCGGCAGGAAAGGTAAATCCAAACTAATAAATTTTTCCAGGGTATCCAACATACGCAAAATCAATGGCACAATTTCTCGTTGTGTCACTTCAATTTCTTTTAATTGCTGCAGTAAAGACTCTTTTTCCTTCGTTTGTGAAGCTAATAATGTCTTTAAATGCTCATTATAAGTCGTCAGTGTTTCTGACTGGTGGCTTGCTGAACGATATTGCTCAAGCATTTTTTGCGTTTTCTCACTGTATCCGTCAATCTTATTTTGTGAACGAACGGCTGCATTATTAGTGGTAGATTCTGTATTAATGGCATCATGCAAATGATTAGAATAAGCAGGGAATGTGCTGACAGTAAAAGCGATTAGGGCTATATATCGTGCAGGAAAAAGCATATTGTTTTTTATAAAGGAGAGATTAGTTTGCTATGGAAGTGCTTTGCAACGAGAGCCAGTCAATCAGTTCTTGTTCT
>CAZNGU010000547.1:0-2193 GCA_964572325.1 uncultured Methylomarinum sp. | reverse complement strand
CTGATAACAAAATAACAATAGAAGCAATAACCCAGCCCATCGTTGCGCCTGGATGCTGACTATAAGTTGCCAGCTGATAAAATAACGTTGCAATGAAATAAGCTAAGCCTGTTGTCCAGGTCCACATAAAAACAGTCCAGCCAAAACCGGATTCCTTATAGGCTGATGAAGTGGTCGCAATACAAGGGAAATAAAGCAGCACAAATAATAAATAGGCATAAACACCGATTTGCCCATGAAAATGGGCATGCAAGGCGCTAAAAAAAGGACTATTTGCTGTGTGCTGTTGAGTATGAATATTGATACCCAACATCTTTTTAAGTCCCACCGGTATAGTCATAAATGAATTCTTAATAGCTATCCATAAATTAAAGCTTGTGGCTTTTTGTGCTTGTCTGACATGCTCAGATTCTGAATAGATTGTTTTTAACGTACTGATCACTACTGCTTTATGCAAAACACCGGTAAAAGCAGCGACAGTTGCCGGCCAGTTTTTTTGATCTATCCCCATCGGTGCTAACAACGGTGTCACTGTCTGACCCACCGCACCCAGTACTGAGTGCTGTATATTATTTTTCTTGAAGGTTCCATCAGCTCCCCAGCTACTTAGAATATGTAGAACTAACACCATACCAATAATAATTTTTCCAACCCTGATTATAAAAGCCTTAACTCGGGTCCAGCTGTTAATCCACACATTTTTTAGTTTTGGAATATGATAACTGGGGATTTCCATAACAATAAGCGAAAACTCTTCCTGCAAAAAAGTATGTTTCAATAGTAGCGCGGTTAAAAAAGCCAAGACAATGCCCATCATATAAAGGCTAAAAATAACTAGTCCGCCATTTTCAGGAAAAAAAGCATCTGCAAATAGCGCAAAAACAACTAAACGTCCTCCGCAGGTCATAAATGGATTTAATAGAATATTTAGCAATCGGTCACGTTGCCGTTCCAGTATTCGCGTTGCCATCATCGCCGGTACATTACATCCAAAACCGAGAATCAAGGGGACAAAGGCTTTTCCTGGAAGTCCTAATGTCCGCATAAAACGATCCATGACGAAGGTGGCGCGGGCCATATAGCCGGACTCTTCTAACACAGAAATAAACAGATATAAAAACCCCAGGATTGGTACAAAGGCCATGACATGTAAAATACCAGTACCGACACCGTCAGCAAGCAAGGTAATAAACCATTGCGGGCTGTCCAGCAAGTTGAGAACATGTTCCGTACCATCAATAAATATGGCCTGAGTTAGGTCCTTGAAGAATGGTTTAAATGCTCTGCCCAGTTTTATGGTAAAGCTAAACATCAGATACATCACAACTAGAAAGATTGGAATCCCCAGAAAACAATTTAAAATGACCTTATCTATGCGGTCAGATAACTGTTTCCCTAGTTTCGATTGCTGAATCAATGTATCCCGGGTTAATGTATTAATAAAACTATAGCGGCTGCCCGCTATTAAAACATCAGCTTCTTCGCCGGTATTGGCCTCGATAGCCTGACAACAATCATTGACCGTCTGTTGTAATTTGTTGTCCACTAAACGCATTTCAACATCATCCTTTTCTAGCAGTTTAACGGCTATCCATTGTGGATGAAGTAATTTATCATTTACTTGCTGTTCAATTAATGGTGTTAGTCGATTAATAGCGACAGCAATTACTTCCGGATATTTAACTGGCATACTAGAAAGCGCTTTTTTTCCTACGACCTGATTGATGGCCGATTTCAGAGCATTAATATCTTGAGACTGTGTGGCTATCAAAGATACCAGCGGACACTTAAGTCGCTGGGCTATTTCATCACTATCAATTTTAATATCCCGACCAGTTGCATCATCCATGTTATTAAGCACCACTACCAAAGGAATACGCATTTCCAGCAACTGCATAGTGAGATATAGGTTATGCTCAAGATGAGTGGTATCAATAATATTGATGATTAAGTCAGCTTGTTGCGACAGAATATAATCTCGTGCAACTTTTTCATCCAGTGAAGTTGTGTGCTCATTAGAATCCATACTATAGATGCCAGGTAAATCCACAACCTTGATCACTTTATTATCATAATGATATTGTCCGGTTTTCTGTTCCACAGTGACCCCAGCCCAATTCCCTACGTGCTGTCTTCCTCCTGTCAGGCCGTTAAATAAGGTGGTTTTACCGCAATTGGGATTGCCGATCACTG
>CAZNGU010000546.1:0-2197 GCA_964572325.1 uncultured Methylomarinum sp. | reverse complement strand
GAAGACGGATAAAAAGACAAGTATGGCGGGTGAGTTATTTATTGCGACTTGCCTAAGTATTAAAAAAGCATCTAGTGCAGTAACTATTTTTGATGAATGAATGGATTAATTTAATAGTAATGTTAAATCAACAATATAAAAATACTTCTATCCATCAAAGAATAATAGCTTCTGCACTAGAAGCCTGCCCGAAAATAGAAAGCTTATTGCAGAAGTGTAAGTTTCTATCCTCAGACAAGCTCCTTGGCCAAAAAGGTATTACGCTACCGATACTGATATGCCTTTTATGTGTTTATTATGCAACAGGATGCAGCACAACAAAAAATTATGCTCCGGTACGTAATTATCACAGAAACCCTCTAAATGATGAAAAATATTATGAAGTAAAGCAAGATGATACACTCTATTCCATAGGTTTTAGGTCAGGTAATGACTATAAACAACTAGCCATCTGGAATAAAATCCCGCCACCTTTTTTATTAAAAATCGGTCAAAAAATACAATTATTCCAATCTAAACAAATACCTAGGAAGACCATTCGGTTTTCAGAAAAAACCAAAAAGATAAAAACAAAAAACAAACCAGCAAAAAAAACATTAACAATTTCAAATGATAATAAAAAAGTGTTAAAGTTCTACTGGCAATGGCCGCTAAAAGGGCTGATTTTAAAACCATACTCAAAAATAGCGAATAAAGGGATTGATATCGCGGGGAAAATAGGCCAAAAAGTAAAATCAGCTGCTTCTGGAAAAGTGGTATACAGCGGTGCTGGACTGGCAGGGTACGGTAATTTATTAATAATTAAGCATAATATTTTATATCTGAGTGCTTATGCTAATAATAGCCGCCTGCTGGTAAAGGAAGGAGATGTGGTAAAAAAGGGACAAGTGATTGCCGAAGTGGGTCGTATAGGGGTAAAAAAGGCCTCCTTACATTTTGAAATCAGAAAAAATGGTAAACCGGTAAATCCACTACGTTATTTGCCAAGAAAGTAGGAATTAAAGATCATTAGGGAGATGGAAAGAAATAATCATCCAATCTTGCTCAGCTACTGCCAGGTGGAATAAAGAAACCCACGTATATTTACGAACTGGATATTCCCAAATCCACGAGGCGGCTGGCATAGCATATTTTAAACAGGTTCTAAAGGCATAAATTTTGTTGCTTATTATTGTTGTTGGAGAGTAAATATGACTGAAGAAGTTTTAGATATAGTTTCCATTGATACCACAGAAGATCCGGCTTCTGGTACTATCGATTTTGGTAGCGATGCGCTGAGTAATCCATCGATTTTTGTTGAAGCCCCTAAAACAAGGCCAACCGAACCTCAAGAAGCTAAACCTTCACAGCCTATAGATGCAACAAGGGTTTATCTTAATGAGCTAGGAAAATCCAAACTTCTCACCGCAGATGAAGAAAAGATTTATGGAAAACGAACCTTACAAGGAGATGTAGAAGCAAGAAAGATAATGATCGAAAGCAATCTCCGCCTGGTAGTAAAGATTTCCCGACGCTACCTTAATCGTGGACTTCCTTTACTAGATTTAATAGAGGAAGGTAATTTAGGTTTAATCAGAGCGGTCGAGAAATTCGACCCAGAACGTGGCTTTCGGTTTTCAACCTATGCAACTTGGTGGATAAGACAAACAATCGAACGTGCGATTATGAATCAAACACGAACCATTCGGTTGCCAATTCATATCATCAAGGAAATTAATATTCATATTAAGGCTCAGCGCTTTCTGACCCAAAAGCTTGACCATGAACCAAGTGATCATGAAATTGCTGAATATCTGGACAAGCCGGTTAAGACTGTACAGAAAATGTTAAAGCTAAACGAACGTGTAACTTCAGTTGACATTCCCGCTAGTAAAGACTTTGAAAAACCATTGGTTGATTCTATATCAGATGAAAAAAACCATTCTCCTACTGAAATTCTTCAAGAAGACAATATAAAAAACAATATAACTCACTGGGTTTATCAATTAACAGATAAACAACGAGAAGTTATTTGTAGACGCTATGGCTTATGTGGCCATGAGAACTCTACTTTAGAGCAAGTTGCACAAGAACTAGGTGTAACAAGAGAACGTGTCAGACAAATACAAATGGATGCATTAAAAAGACTCAAAGAAATTTTAGAAGTGGGGGGTTATTCATTTGAATCTATTTTTCAATAATCCTTGAAAAATAAGCT
>CAZNGU010000545.1:0-2199 GCA_964572325.1 uncultured Methylomarinum sp. | reverse complement strand
CCTTATTATACTTCGTACGATCACGACTGCGGTTTCTAACGACTGGTTTTTTGCTAATAGCTGCTTTGCTAAAATGGTTGTGTAGTGGGCTATGCGTCTGTTTCAGCATCTTGCTCTCGACAAAAATCAGTTCACTATAAATTGCACATCCGAGATCGGGCGAAATATACGTTATTATTATTTCCTGGAGAAACTATGCTTCATTCAGAAAAAAAACAAAAAGGCTTAACGTTTATTTCAATTATGTTTATTTTGGGCTTAATTGCCTTTTTTGTACTATTGATTTTAAAAATTGGCCCAATATACATGAACCATAGCAAAGTGGTTAATGCGCTATCGGCTGTTGAAAATATGGCTGATGTTGAGACAATGAGTAAACGTGAGATCGAAGATAGTTTGTATAAGCGGTTTAACTTGAATTATGTCGAAAAAGTCGACAGTAATGATATTACAATTATTAAACAAGGTAATTATGTAAGAGTAGAAATCGAATATGAAAGAGTTGAGCCTTTAGTTGGTAATCTTAGTGTGCTAGTAGAGTTCGATGAGTTTTTTGAGGCTGGTGGATAGTGATAAGAAAACCAGAATTATTAGCTAAAAAGCTGGGCTTGACATTTGATCAACCCCAGCTTTTTATTATGGCTTTAACTCATAGAAGTATGGGGGCAAAAAACAATGAACGATTAGAATACTTAGGTGATTCTATTTTGGGTTTTGTCATTGCACATAAACTATACGAAATATTTCCAGATGCAAGAGAAGGTGATTTAAGTCGATTAAGAGCCAGTCTGGTAAATCAAAGTTCTTTGGCTGAATTGGCAAAAGAACACGATATAGGTGATTATTTGATTCTGGGATCAGGTGAGCTAAAAAGTGGAGGTTATCGGCGGGATTCAATTTTATCAGATGCACTGGAGGCCATTATGGGAGCCCTGGTAATGGATCAGGGTGTGGAGCAGTGTTTCACCTGGATTGAGTCTATTTTTTCAAATAAACTGGACGAACTGAATTTAAATAGTTCAAAAAAAGACCCTAAGACTGAATTGCAGGAATTAATGCAATCACAAAAAACTGCCTTACCCGTTTATAAACTGGTGAAAATGACAGGGGCGGCACATTCGCAAACATTTAATATTCAATGTACTACTGTTCTACTTAATAAAACTTGTGTAGGCACCGGGGTTTCAAGAAAAAAAGCGGAGCAAGCCGCAGCAGAAAAAATGTTGAAAATGATTAAGGTTCAAAAAACATGAAATGTGGTTATGTAGCATTAATAGGACGACCGAATGTTGGCAAATCAACATTAATGAATCATATGTTGGGTCAGAAAATTAGTATCACTTCAAGAAAGCCCCAAACGACACGACATCGTATCTTAGGCATAAAAACCACAGAATCAGCTCAGATGATTTTTATGGATACGCCTGGCATGCATAAAATTGAAAAAAAAGCCCTTAATCGCTATCTGAATAAGACAGCAGATACCACGATGGCTGGAGTAGATGTTGTAGTCTGGCTGATTGATGGATTTTCCTGGCATGAATATGATGAATCAATTTTAGGAAAATTGGAAGAGATTGGGCTCCCAGTTATTCTGGCTGTCAATAAAGTAGATAAAGTTAAGAATAAGGAAGTTATTTTAAGTTTTTTCGAAAAAGCACAAAAACGCTTTGAGTTTAAGGCAATATTAGCTGTTTCTGCTTTGAAAAATATACAGTTAGAACAGCTTGAAAGTAGCATAATGGAATCCTTGCCTGAAAATGATTTGATTTACCCGGAAGATCAAATCACTGATCGTTCAATGCGTTTTATGGCGGCAGAAATAGTCAGGGAAAAACTGACTAGAAGGTTGGGGGATGAACTTCCTTATGCGATTACTGTTGAAATTGAGCGCTATGAAGAGAAAAAAAACATCACTAAAATTTATGCTGTTATCTGGGTCGAACGGAGTACTCAAAAAAACATAGTGATTGGTAAACAAGGCGAAATGCTAAAAAAAATAGGCACAGATGCCAGGCTTGATATTGAAAGATTAATTGATCAAAAAGTATATTTGCAATGCTGGGTTAAGGTAAAAAAAGGTTGGTCAAACAGTGAACGTGCTTTACAAAGTTTGGGGTTTTCAGATACAGAATAAGGAATGGAAAATAAATAATTTATGCATTATAGCGCAGGATTTTTATTCGTATTCAAGGCGTA
>CAZNGU010000544.1:0-2201 GCA_964572325.1 uncultured Methylomarinum sp. | reverse complement strand
AAGGCTCATTATATGATTGGTTAAGTATGCGGTTACGTAAATTAACCGGTGAATCGATTCCCTTAACACAGTGGCAGACAGAAAATTTATCCGATCATTTAAGGATGAATTATAGAGTTGTAGATGATAAAGGCCATTCCTTGAGTTATGGACGAAATTTAAAAGCCTTGCAGGAAAAACATGGCAAGACAGCCGGCGATAGTTTTGACGAAATAGCAGCAGATGAGTTGAACTATACCGGCTGTATTGAATGGGTTTTTGATGATTTGCCGTTATCTTATGAATTCATTCAAAAAGGCCAATCTTTTGTGGGCTATCCTGCCATAATTGATGAAGGCATTGCGGTTGGAGTTCGTATATTTGATACCCGTATAAAGGCCCAGCAAGCACACTATGCCGGTTTAGTTCGGCTGTTTCAATGCGTAACCAAAAAAGAATCCCTCTATGTGGTCAGGAACTTGCCGAAATCTCATATTGCAGAATTAAATTATAATAGATTAGCTCCACATGCTTTTATAAAAAACAGAGCTGGGGAAAACTTTAGAGAAGATATTTTGTTTAATATAATCTCGGCTACTTTTTTGCAGGAAGCTGATATCTGTTCTCAGATACAGTTTGAAGATAGTTTAAACAATAATAAACAGTATATGGTTGGTTTTGCCAATGAAATTGGAAAAATAGTCGTTGATATTATGCAACGACTGAGTGATATTAAAAATCGCCTGAGTCATCCGAGTGTAGTCAGGGAGCTGTCTGACGATATTAATGAACAACTAAATTGCCTACTCTATGCCGGATTTATCCGATATACTCCTTATCAGCAACTCAAATCCATTCCCCGTTATTTAAAAGCGATTGAGTATCGCTTAAATAAACAAAAAAATGAGCAAGGAAACCAGCAAATCTTAAATAGATACTGGAAACGATTTTGGGCAGAAGTTGAAAAAAAATCAAAAAAACAAAGTGTTATTCCAGAACAGGACAATTTTCGCTGGGATCTGGAAGAACTTAGAGTCTCTTTATTCGCTCAACAACTTAAAACGGCCTATCCTGTTTCACCCAAGCGTCTAGATAAAGCCTGGGATGAACGATTTTAGGAATGCTTTGTCTTTAGCCATGAAGCGAGATAGTACAAACCACCTAAAAAACTGAATTTATAAACACATAAAATGATCCCTATTAGAGATAATATCCATTGTAAGAGAAAACCCTATGTAAGCTGGGGCATTATGGCAATTTGCATCGCTATTTTTCTTTTGATGAAAATGATGCCTGATGAAACACAGCGACAGCTTACTTATTTATATGGCATGGTGCCCATTCGCTATTCAAACCCGCAATGGGCCGCTGCTTTTGGCTTACCACCCGACTATCATTTGTCTTTTTTTACCAGCATGTTTTTACATGGTGGATGGTTTCACCTTATCTTTAATGTGTGGTTTTTGTTTATTTTTGCTAAGAGTATTGAAGATCGAATGGGGCATGTTAATTTTCTTATTTTTTATCTTGCATGTGGCTTGATAGGGGGCTATGTACAGTGGTATTTTGATCCTGAATTAGCCATTCCAGTGATAGGAGCATCTGGAGCAATTGCAGGGGTGTTAGGTGCCTATTTTGTGTTATATCCATTCGCAAGAATAGTGATCTGGTTTCCCTTGTTTTTTCTGCCTATTTTTTTTCAATTACCCGCTATTGGCTTTTTAGGTTTTTGGGCAATCATCCAATTTCAAAATGCCACATCATCAATACTTTTTGATGGTGCAATGGTCGATGTGGCCTGGTGGGAGCACCTAGGCGGATTCATAGCAGGGGCATTATTGCATATTTTATTTGTTAATGATGATGAAGAAGTAATATTCCTTGAGCTTGAGGAAAGGGATCAAGATGAAGCTTCAGACGGCTAAATAAAGCTTGTCCAGCACCAAGTACTCTTTCAAACTTGTATTGATGAATATAGCCCTCTCCATTTTATTTCTAATCATGGAAAGCATAAAGATTAACCCAGGGAGTACTGGGTTTTACTTGGCTACGAAAACTGAATATTAATTTAAAGTTAAACTGACCTGGCTCCAATAATTTTAATCGAACCTGACCCCATTGATTTTTAATCGAACCTGACCCCATTGATTTATGACCCCATTGATTTGGGAAAGCCCTGGGCACGCTGATTTATCCACTTTTGATGGCGATGACTGAAACCG
>CAZNGU010000543.1:0-2205 GCA_964572325.1 uncultured Methylomarinum sp. | reverse complement strand
TAGATTGTGTGAGTGAAGCGAACCACAATCTGAACCGTTTGTTGGACAAGCCCGACTTTTGTGATTGATTTTTGGTATAGAAAAGAGCTTTTTTAGATTTTACTCTTTGTATTGAATTTTGGCTTATTTTGCACTTGAATATTTGAGCTGTTATCAAAAGTGTTTGTTTACGATATTTTCTTTTAAATTTTACTCATTTTTCCAGTCATTTTGTGTTTTTTAAAGCGAGTGAATTTAGCAAACGACTTTTGTTGCATTTTAAAGTTCTGATTGTTATCTTGTGTTTACATAACCGATTGTTTTTCTCTTCTTAAGTTGGTGCTAATACAAACATGGCGGCTCTATCTAACTGGGTTTGAATAATCTGCATTTGACCACCACAACATTTACAAAGTATTTTTGGTCTTTCTTTGGGTTTGAATATGGTTGGAATGAATTTCAACACATAATGCAATAGAGCAACGGTTTTCTTGCAGTTGGGATGCACAAAACCATAGTTTCTGGCACGGCGAAAGCCTTTAGGTAAAACATGTTGCATTATGAGATATAGGAAGTATTCTCCGGTGACTGTTTTTGTTTGATACTTTTTGGTTTTGCTGTTTTGGAAACGATAAGTTATTTTGCCATTTTTGTTGCTGATTATGTTTTTTTCAGCAAGTACCCCACGATAAAGATATTTGCCAAGATAGATGATGGCTTTTTCACCTTTGCCAACGTATTTGCAGTCAACTATCCATTGATTAGTTGTTTTTGGAACTTTTAATCGAATTTTTGTCATTTTACCCAATAATTTTGCTCGAAAGACTTTAGCAAGTGCCTTGTGGTTGAATAGATATTTTCCACTCTTGGTTCTCCATATTTTGTTCTTTTTGTTCAGTGTTGCCGCAGGCAAGATGATATGAATGTGTGGATGATAATCAAGGTTTCTGGCATGTGTATGTAATACACTCATCAAGCCTGTTGTTCCTCCGAGTGATTTATCATTCTTGGCAAAGGTTTGTAAGGTATCTTTTGAACAATCAAACATAAGATTATAAAAAACCTTTTGATTTCTCCAAGCTGTATCACGAAATTCCTTGGGCAATGTGAAAGTCACCATAAAATAATTGGCAGGGACTTGGCGTTTGAGTTGGTTTTCTATCCAAAGCTGTGATTCATGAGCTTGGCAATGTGGGCAGTTTCTGTGGCCACAAGAATGAGGTATAAAATTATGGTTATTGCACTGTGAACAATGAACTAACATCTGTGGTGAAGCACTGCTTCGGCAGTGTTTCATAACTTTTAATGCTTTATTATGGCTAGGTAATGGCTTATATATAAGTTTGAAACGTTGTTCATATTGTTTGATAATTGAGGACAGTGCAATCATTTGACTTTCCCCCAATTAATTGAAAACCCACTCATCAAAGTATTGATTTTTTCAAAGGAGTTACTAGTATTTGTTGTGGTCAAATGGGTATATTTAACAGTTGTTAAAATACTGACATGACCCATGATTTTTTGCAACTGGGTGATTTCAACACCTGCTTCAAGCAAGTGTGTGGCAAAACTATGTCTTAGGCTGTGGGGTGTAATCTTTTTTTTAGACTGATACTTTTGATGACGGCTCTTAAAGCCAATTGTACGCCACCTCTGTCTAAAGGAGTAGTGGCACGATAAGCTTTATTTAGGCCTCTTTTTCTATTTGGAAAAATGAAAACAGGATTTTGGTGGATGAGCCAAAATTTTCGCAGGACAGACAATGCCAAATCACTGATTGGTACGATTCGGTCCTTATTGCCTTTAGCATTGCGGATATGAACTCGCATTCGATCGCCATCTATATCACTGACCTGTAGATTTAGACCTTCACTCAAACGCAACCCCATAGAATAAAGTGTAAAGAAAAATACTTTGTAACTGAGCTTGGTAGTTGAATCAAATATCAACTGAGCTTGCTTAACGGTAACAATATCAGGAATACGAGAAGTTTTGGGTGGTTTTATCAGTGGTACATCAATCGATGGTTTATTTAACACATACATGGTAAAAAACCTTAAACCATACAAGTCTAATTTAACGGCGCTCCACGAGTGGGACAAAAGCAATTGATCAAAATAATCAAGCATTTGATCTTGAGATAAATCTTCAATATCACCTTTGAAGAATGTATAAATTCTTTTAATCGCACGTTCATAAGCTTCTATGGTTTTGGGTTGTAATCCT
>CAZNGU010000542.1:0-2206 GCA_964572325.1 uncultured Methylomarinum sp. | reverse complement strand
GCAGGCTATGTAACTGTTTGGCTAGTACCGCTGTGGAGCCAAAAGACCCGTCAGATTCGGGTATTATTGAATCCTCGTTCCTTATCAGCAGAATCATCAGCATTTGATCGAACCAGAATATTTAGTCGATATACCAACTCAAATTTCATCGTTATTTTACTTCCCTGATTTTTCTAAAATAGCAACTCTGGAATTCTGGACGGCTGTCATTAGTATCTGTCTGGTGGGTAGCATTGAGTCCACAATAACCTGTGTAGCTATTGATAAGCTAGATTCACAGCGACGTGAAAGCAACCTTGATCGTGATTTAATGGCCGTGGGTGCCGGTAATGTTCTTTCTGGATTAATCGGTGGAATTCCGATGACTGCAGAAATTGTGCGTAGTTCGGCCAACATTGAAAATGGAGGGAAAACAGCCTGGGCGAATTTTTTTCATGGCCTGATATTTTTACTTTTCATTATTTTATTTCCTCATTTTATTCACAGTATCCCGCTAGCTACATTGGCAGCTTTACTGGTTTATACGGGCTATCACCTAGCGGCACCTGAAAATTTTAAACAAGTACTGACAATAGGGGGGTGACCAATTATTACTCTTTGTTATTGCCCTTTTTGGTGTGCTAGCGACAGATTTACTCGTCGGTGTTGCTCTGGGCATGGGTGTAAAACTAATGATTGAATTGTTTCGAGGTGTTTGGAGTAACAATATATTTAAGATCTTTTTTCAAATTACTCGTCCTGATGAGCGTACCGTTGTTATTAAGTTACATGGATCTGCATTGTTCTCTAATTTTCTGCCATTTAAAAAGGCTCTGGATAAACTTGAACCGGGAAAAACTTTAGTGTTCAACTTTTCTAATGCTTATTTAATCGATTATTCTGTGATGCAATTTGTCGATGATTTTAGTAAGAAATATACCCGGCAAGGTGGAAAATGCTTGCAAATAGGGCAGGCACTGAAAAAATTCTCTGACCATAAGCTATCATCACGTCTAATGACACCCGATGACAGGCAGGAATAAAGCTTAAACAGGATATTATAATGTTAAGACTTTTTAACAAAACATTAAAAACAGGTGTAGTGACTGAGCGGATCAATAAACCGAGTCATAATGAACTGGAACAATTAGGTATTTCTATAAAGCGTCATATAGATAAAGAGTTTTCAGGTAGCCTTGCCATTCGTGCAGTAGATGCTGGATCTTGTAATGGCTGTGAATTAGAAATTCACGCACTGAATAATCCATTTTATGATGTTGAACGTTTTGGCATTCATTTTGTCGCATCACCACGACATGCAGACGTATTGCTGGTAACTGGACCTGTATCAAGACATATGCAAACGGCTTTGTTACGTACTTATGCGGCGACAGCTAACCCAAAATGGGTTGTTGCCGTGGGTGATTGTGCTGTTTGTGGTGGTGAGTTTGGTTCATCTTATGCAAGTTGTGGTGCCGTAGAAAACGTTATCCCGGTTGACATGACAATATCAGGATGTCCACCTACACCAGAAGCCTTGATTAAAGCTTTACTAGGCTTTATGAAATAAACCTTTTTAAAATGTTTTAATTTTTTCAATAACTACAATAGGAGACTCTATTCATGCATTCCCATTTTTTTAAGATTTCTTTTTTATTAATGAGCATTTTTTCGATAACGGTTAATGCCGATTTAATCAACAAACAGGATGTGCCTGAAAAAGTTTTTAACTATATTTATAATAAATATCCACAAGCAAAAGATGTTACCGTTGAAGAAAAAATACATTTTGGTCAGCCTCTTTATGAAGTAAAATTGACATCCACTCAGTATGATCAAAATAACCAGGCTTATCAGGCAAAAAAAAGTGAGCTTTTTAAACTTGACGGACATTTTTTTACTAATGCCTTTGAAGTAGAACACAACTCCTATAATATTATTACTGGTGCAGCAGAAAAAAAACTGCAAGTACAATATCCTGATTATAAAATACTGGCAATGAAAATTGTGAGTAATCCAAATGGTGTAGGCGATGAATATGAAATTTATCTAAAGGCATTAGGAAAAACACTAGATATTTCTATTACTGACCAGGGCGAAATAATCAGTGAAAATAGGCTGGGTAAGTAATTTGATTTGCAACTAAGTACCTAGGTATAATTAATTTAACTGATTTTTACGCAGGATTTTTTTTCATATTCAAGGCGCATAAATTAGCGCATAGCAA
>CAZNGU010000541.1:0-2208 GCA_964572325.1 uncultured Methylomarinum sp. | reverse complement strand
TGCTCACGATCTTTATCCATGGTCATGGTGATGATGCCATCGCCATCCGGGGCCAAGGCCAATTCTTTAAATTCTCCAGTCGACATATTATAAGACATAAAATGTCCTCCCGGATAAAGATTATAACCGTCTGGCGCATTAACGGGTAATCGTTCCGAGCCATTAATCATTTCGTAGTATCCTACGTGTGTAGCAAAATATAATATGCCGTCTTTCTCATGAAACCTGACGTGGCTCTTTCCTTGCGAAATGGCTTTGTCGTCCTTTTCACCACAAATCTCAGTCAGGTCAGCCAGAAATTTGGTTTTATCTGTTTTCGGATCATACACATACATTTGCCCTCCTGTGTCATATGTATTGGAGGACAATACATAATATATCTTGCCATCGCTTGCTTCAGATATGGCATTGTAAGTATCGTGAGCGTCATTAAATCCAGAAAAATAGTGTTTGGCAATTAGTCCGTTCTTATCAGGTTTTGTCTGGGTTAGCATATAGTTATCTATCATCATTTTAAATTTAGTTTTTTCAGGGATTTCAATTTCAATATTTTTGGCCAATGCTAAAGCGCTGTTAAATATCAGAGGTTCTATGTTTAACTTCCATTTCCCGGGAAGCCCATATACTTGATGGGCCATTGCACCTTCATAGCCACCTTCCGTAATGATATAAGCGGGAGGGATGTAGGACATTACATCATTGGAATATCCCATAATAAAAATATCATTCCCAAAAATTTTCTTGAGTCCTATGCCATATTCTATCAATGTCTCTCCTCCAAAACTAAATAATAGTTGATTTCCCAGTTGCCATAATTGAACAGGGTAGGGATAGGTTTCCATGAAGGACTCTCCATTTTCCAAATTATGTAGCATCCGCGTTGCCCATCGTTTTTGGTAACCGGTAAACTCACTTTTCATTTGTTTCAACTCCCCGGCAGTTGGAATTTCCATGGGCAGGTCAACTTCGGTATAGGCTGTTTTTAATTGTGCAGAAAGCTCAGGCATATCTTCTTCCAATACCCTATCGACGGCAGCGGCAAGTTCTCTTCCAAATTGCTTAGCCAGGGTCACCGAACGGCGAGGCATAGGATTTTGATCTGCACCGGCACCCTGGAAAAACATAGCCATAACCCCAGGATACATATTTTCTAATTCTATTTGTGCAAATCCCGGATAATCTCCTGACCAACTATTGATGTCTAAAACCGTGGGATGGCAGGCATATCCAAAAGTAATGGCCATCAATTTCCCTTGTGCATCCAACACTTTTATTACCGGTACTGCATAATCGTTGGGACCTTTTAATTCCGTCAGCACCAGTAAATTTTTTTCATCATTATTTCTCCTGTTGACCTGAAATCGGGTTACCCCATTTTGTGCATAGAGTTTTGCTGGTTCCAGAGCTTGAATAGCTTTTTCTACCAAAGCAATAATTTTATTTTCCAGCTTGTCAGAATAATCTTTTATCAAGGTCAATTGATCTGCATCCAACGGATAGACGTCAAACAAAGCATCTTGCAACACCGGCCCGGAATGGGTGTGCGAACTGTTTAATATAATCTGTGCCTTAGAAAGTTTAAGTTTTTTCTCCAAGCTTTCTCTAATGCGATCAGAAATCTTTTTGGGTAAGCCTAATAAATCTAATGTTACAAGAACAGCACGATTTCCCTCTGCATCTTCCAGCGCCAGAGCCTTGGCCCATAAGTCATGTAATTTACCTTCAGAAGGTGCGGTTCTGGCGGAATATCCTGCCAACCACATAGACTGCTGGGGTGTGATAACTACTTTTGCAATTCCCGCTTTCCAAGTACCTGTATTTTCGCTATCATTAGCTTCTGAATTCTGAAAAGCGAATATCAGCAATAATGAAAATATCGAACTAAATAAAAATTTGATCATGCTTTACTTATTTTTTTAGCGTTGATTTGAATTTTTTCTATGGCCATGAATATTTCATCCATGGAGGATTTATTTTCTAGTAGCAATCGCTGCGACAACCAAACAGCTTCTTCATTGCAAAGAAGATCATTTATTGGGCAACGATTTTGCTCATTATATTTATTGATGTCTAGCATTTCCTCAGGATACATTTTCTTGAAATTTTTTGACTGAAAAGCGTTGTTGAGATAAGGCATTGTATTTAAGGCAGCATACCCTCCTGAGCACGGAACCCCCTCTGCTGAAAGTGCCTCAAGAAATTTGGCCC
>CAZNGU010000540.1:0-2215 GCA_964572325.1 uncultured Methylomarinum sp. | reverse complement strand
CTAAACATGAGTGAAATAAAGTCCAATTTGTTCACGGACATCCCCTAAAAGTGAATTTCACAGAACAGCAGATATTGGCTATTTTAGGCTCCTATATCTGGCCATTTATTCGTATTAGCTCAATGTTTATAAGTATTCCTGTCTTTAGTGTTCAAGTGATTACACCAAAAGTCAAAGTATTGGCATCATTTTTAATCACCCTGGTTATCGTCCCCATTGTACCAGATACCTCGCATATCGCTATTTTCAGCCCTCAAGGTTTTATGGTCGCCATACAACAATTGGCTATTGGTTTAACCACCGGGTTTATCTTACAAATGGTTTTTTCGGTGATACTGGTCTCCGGACAAAGTATTGCCTTTAGTATGGGGCTCGGTTTTTCTTCCATGGTTGATCCTGCCACGGGTATTCAGGTGCCGGTAATAGGGCAGCTTTTTGTTATATCGAGTAGTTTAATTTTTCTCAGTGTTAATGGTCACTTACTGCTTATTGAAATGTTAGTGGAAAGCTTTAAAACCTTACCCATTGGCAAACTGGGTTTGACTCAGGGTGATTTATGGCATGTTATTAGCTGGAGTAGTCAAATATTTGCTGCCGGGGTATTACTGGCCTTACCTGTTATGGCATCCTTATTATTTGTTAACATCAGTTTTGGAGTGGCTGCCAGAGCCGCTCCACAATTACAAATTTTTGGTGTGGGCTTCCCCATAACCATTATGTTGGGCATGGTTTTAATGTGGATTTTTATTGATAATACTTTAAACATCTTTACTGATGTTCTAACGGATGGCTTTGCATTGATTAGTCGCGTGTTAAAGTTATGATATGGCTTCGCTAGTAGAGATGCGCAATGGCTGATGACTCAGGACAAGATAAAACAGAAGAACCCACGGCAAAACGTCTGACAGATGCCAAAAAGAAAGGCCAAATCCCGAGATCCAGGGAATTAAATACCTTTGTGGCTCTGATGACTGGTGCAATCATGTTGATGCTTGTCGGGCCCTCCATCGGCAACGGCTTAATAGAAATAATGCAACAGCAGTTTCAGCTGAGTAGAGAGGTTATATTTGATACTGCCACCCCGGTTATTTACTTTGACAAAGTTTTGTCAAAAGCTATGTTGCTAATTGCACCTTTAGTTCTGGTTTTGACCCTGGTTGCATTATTGACACCTATTGTGATGGGAGGATGGAATTTTACTCTTGATGCAATGAAACCCAAGTTTTCGAAACTGAACCCCTTTTCTGGATTAAAACGCATGTTTGGGGTTCAGGGCTTGGTAGAACTATTAAAAGCGATCGTCAAAATTGCTTTGGTCTTCTGGGTAGCAGGTAGTCTTTTTGATTTTTATTTTGACCAGTTCATGGGCTTGAGTTCACTGCCTTTATTTGATGCCATTTATAAAGCCGATGATATTATTGGATTTTGTTTTCTAATCTTAAGCTCAACGTTGCTATTGGTTGTAGCTATTGATGTGCCTTATCAATTATGGAATAACAAACGACAACTAAAAATGAGTAAACAGGAAGTCAAGGATGAAACAAAAAATCAAGAAGGTAATCCTGAGATAAAAGGTCATATTCGTAGAAAACAAATGGAAATGGCACAAAAAAGAATGATGGATAAAGTGCCCGAGGCTGATGTGATAGTAACAAACCCCAGTCATTTTGCTGTCGCCTTAAAATATGACCCTATGGGAACAGCGGCACCCGTTTTAGTAGCAAAAGGCACTGACTTAATCGCCGCACAAATACGTAACTTAGCGGTCGGCGCTGATATACCTCTGGTCGCAGCACCACCATTAGCAAGAGCTTTGTATTACTCTACAGAATTAGGTGAGGAAATACCGCAAGGACTATTCCTCGCTGTAGCGCAAATACTGGCCTATGTGTTCCAACTAAAAACTGCCACTGAAAGCGGTTTGGAAAAACCCGTTTTCCCCAGCGATTTAAAAGTGCCGGGTGAATTTAAACAATACTCTTGATCATACACATTACTCTATGGATTTAGCAAAAGTAGTCAGATCGATCAAATTATTACCCAGTCTAGGACTCGGTGCCCCTTTGGTTATTGTCATGATTTTATCAATGATAATATTGCCCTTGCCGGCTTTTCTACTAGATTTGTTTTTTACCTTTAATATTGCTTTTTCCCTGATTATTTTACTGGTGGTGGTCTATAGCCTTAAACCCCTTGAATTTGCTGTTTTTCCTTC
>CAZNGU010000539.1:0-2215 GCA_964572325.1 uncultured Methylomarinum sp. | reverse complement strand
CTGACAGGGCTTGCCAGTAGAACCTATTTTCACGAACGTATCCAAAGCATTATTAAATCGAGTAATCGGGGTAATAAACGCTTTGCTTTTTTGTTTCTTGACCTGGATGGTTTTAAAGATATTAATGATAGTCTGGGTCATGACTTGGGGGATGAGTTACTAAAAGTTATAGCTGAACGTTTGAAAGGTGTTATTCGGGATGATGATTTTGTTGCTCGCTTAGGTGGGGATGAATTTTGTATGCTACTAAGCAATATTACCGGCAATGAGTTTGTATCCGAGGTGGCCAGTCGTTGTTTGAAAAAAATAAATGAGCCTTTGTTTTTAAATAATCAACAGATCAAACCTAGAGTCAGCATTGGTATTGCTATTTATCCAGATGATGCCATAAATGAATTAGAGCTAATGAAAGCTGCGGATACCGCCATGTATGCCGCTAAAGATGAGGGAAAACAATGCTTTGTATTCTATTCGCAAGATATGGCAATACAGGCCATAACACGCCTGGAAAAAGAGCAACAGTTACGAGAAGCGTTTGAAAAAGAGCAATTTATACTTTACTTTCAGCCGCAAATATCCATGGAAACGGGACGCATGGTCAGTATGGAAGCATTAATTCGCTGGCAGCATCCTGAAAAAGGCATGGTTTCTCCTGCTGAGTTTATTCCTGATATAGAACGTTTGGGTTTGATCGTTGAATTAGGTAACTGGGTTCTCAATGCGGCGTGTGAGCAAATCAGTCTTTGGCATCAAGCCGGATTGCCATTCATGCAAGTGGCTGTCAATCTTTCGGCTTTGCATTTTCAGGATGCCGGTTTACTGCAAATGGTTAAGGATATATTACTTAAAACCGGGGTTCCTGCAGAGTATTTGGAATTAGAAGTCACCGAAAGTGCCATGCAAGCGGATGAATGTATAGACTTTATTAAACAATTGCGACAATTTGGCATAAAAATATCTATTGATGATTTTGGCACAGGTTATTCTTGCCTGGCTTCATTAAAACAATTACCACTGGATTGCTTAAAAATAGATAAAGTATTTGTTGATGATGTCGTGACAAATCCTCATACTTCTTTATTATTAGGGGCTATTATTGGATTAGCCAATGCGCTAAATTATAAATTGGTGGCGGAGGGTGTGGAAACCAAGGAGCAGGCACTCATTATGCACGGTCTGGGTTGTCAGTTAATACAAGGTTATTTTTTTAGTCGACCGGTTCCTAGCGATCAAATCCCAGCACTGATTGATATTGATTTTTCTCACTTAACAACAAAGAATTAAAAATTAGTATGGGGACTCGCAATACAGTAATTCAAAAAATACTTACAAAGCCTATACAACTCCCTCCATTAACTAAAAACATACATGTTTTAATGCAAGCCCTGGCAGAAGAAAACATGAGTTACAAGCAATTGGCAGAAGTGATTAAACATTATCCGGAAATAACAGCCCGTTTGATTTTTTTAGTTAATTCCCCATGGTCCGCACCTATTTCTCCGATTAATAGTATTGAACAAGCTTGTGCTCGACTGGGTGTTTCGGTGGTAAAAAGTATTAGTATTGCAATTTCTATCGCCTCTTCTTTTGATACCGGGAAATGTCCTTCTTTTAACACGGAATACTTTTGGACAAGTTCTATATTGGTTGCTGAGGGAGCGAGTCAACTTGCATCCCTAATTCCTGGTCGCTTAATCAGCATAGAGTTTATTAATACAGCACAAACGGCGGGTATATTACATAATCTGGGGCTATTATGGATGGCTAATAATTTTCCGGTTGAAACGAATCTGGCGCTTCAGGCGTATAGTGATAACCCGACATCAGCCTCGGTGAATGATTTATTAAGAAAATACACAGGAACAGACTATTGTGAAATAGGCGGTTTGGTTGCCAAACAAATGCAACTACCTGAGACTTTGATTATTACAATGGAACAACATGTTAACGATGAATATCAAGACGTAGCATGGGAAATTGCACGCCTTGTTGGGTCGGCTGCAAATATGGCTTCTGCGCTGCATAAACAGGTAGAGAATGGATTGGTACATAGCCGTCTGGAAAAGTTAGGGCTGGACTCTGCAACACAGACTCAGGTTTTCCAACAGTTGTTAAAAAACCTTGAAAAAACCCGGGAACTGGTAAAAACATTGTTTTCAGGCTGAGGTGTGGTTTAGGAATGGAAAAATTATTTATTTTTCATTCCTTATTTTTT
>CAZNGU010000538.1:0-2217 GCA_964572325.1 uncultured Methylomarinum sp. | reverse complement strand
AATCCAGTGTTTTGCAGTGTAATAGTGAGCAGATTAGCGCCCATCATTTTGATTTTATCCTGGATGACTTCTTGATTACCTTCTCCGATAGCAATAACCACAATAACCGCCGCAATACCTACGACAATACCAATTGTTGTCAGAAAACTTCGCAACGGATTGGCAACAATATTCCATAAAGCAATTATTACCGCTTCCATAAAAAATCTCGTTGCTTTTTCATTTACTTCAAGGCAGTCGTTTCATTAATCCGACGGGATAACAGGCATCGGAGGTATGTTTCCCGGAAAAGGTGGAGGTGGGTTTTCAAAATTATTGAATCCTGGAAAATTCTCCGGATTAATTATGTTAATAGAAAGTGGTGGCCTGTCACCTTTTCCTGTGGCGCCCTGGTTATTAAAAGCAGGCCCTGGTATTTTGACCATATTGTTTTTATCGGTGTCGGAGAACATCCCGCCTTTTGGCATGGAAAAGTTTTTGACAGGTGAGGGTGCGGATACTACAGCGATAATTTTACTGCCATTTTTTATACCAATATTCCCTGTGGTGATAACTTTGTCTTGTGCATCGATTCCGTTAATAATTTCGACATGCTCTGCATCACTTAAACCAGTTTGTACATACACTTTTTCAGCAATCCCTTGTCTGTCTCTATAAACAAATGCGTTACCATTTTCTTCGAGGATAGATTCTATAGGGATTACCAGCCTGTTTTTACTCTCAGCCACGATAATTTCTGCTTCAGCCTGGGTGCCCAGTTTCAGGCTATCGGGTTTGGTACCAATGATATTTGCCGTTACTTCAATGATGTTGGGGCTGTCCCCACCAAAGACAGCCTGTTTTTTAATGACTTCCATTCCTATATCATTTACCAGACCGGTTAGTATTTGCCCGTATTCTTCAAGATATATTTCCACTGCCTGGCCCACGGTAACGCGTGCAATATCATAGGTATCAATTTGAAGCTTAACCTGCATTTGTTCAGGGTTGGCTATTACCATAAGCGGTTCTTTTTCTCCGGAACTATTGGCAAATTTTTTCCTGAGTTTGATAACTTTCCCATCAAACCCGGCTCTTTTAACCAGGTCTAGCTCTTTTTCATCCAGTTCATTATAGATGATTTTGGCTTTTTCATATGTCAGTCTGGCGACCTTTACATCGACAGCTTGCTTGTCGCGTAATCTGTGGAGGTTGGCTTGTTCACCGGTATAACGCAGTTCCGACTTTTTTAATTGTATGGTGGCTTCTTCGTAGAGCTTGAAAGAAATTGCTTTAGCATTAAACAGTTCTTTGGATACTTCTTGTTCTTTTTTCTGTTTTTCATATTCAATTTTTGCAAGCATCATTTCCCGGTTGGCTGTTACAATACTTTCTGATTTTTCTCCACGTTCCAGTTCACGAAGCTTGTATTCGGCAGTAATTTTATCCATTGTGGCATTGTTTTTTTCCTTTTTAATTTCATGATCCTTGAGCGTCACCAGAGGTTGACCCTTTTTTACCTTTTCCCCCTGTTTTACATGAATTATTTTTATATCGGTGATATCGTCTATCCAAATTTCGGTGCTTTGGGCCGAAATAATTTTCCCTCTTCCTTTCACTTTCTGTTTAATATCCTTAAGGCTGGCTGAAACGGTTACCACCTGGGGCAGGTTATCATCAGAGGTTATTTTTGAGTTAAACGCCGGGATATAATAAATCAACACGGCAGAAAATATAAAAAATACGACACTGATGGCAATTTTTTTCATGATGTTTTACAGGGATTCTGTTCCCAGTACACCTGCGGCTTTGGTTAATTCAATCTCTGACAGTTTGTAATCGACCAGTGCGCTGAAACGGTCAACTTTTAACTGCAAGAGCTCCAGTTGTGTTCGTTGTAAATCATTACTGGCGATAACTCCACGGCTAAACCGTAATTCATCAATGCTCAAGTTTTCTTGTGCAAGGCTTAACGTTTTTTCAAGAATTTCATATCTGACTTTAGCAGATTGTAAATTTCTTATAGCATCATTAACTTCGAAAATAATTTGGTCTTTTGTTTTTTTTATACTGATGGAAAGGTCAGAAAGTTGGGACAATATTTGTGCTGTTCGGCTTTTTGTCGTTCCATTATCATCAAGCGGGATAGTGAGAGTTGCTCCAATACGCCAGGAGTCTTGTTCAAGCCTGTTTAAAGCCTTATTGATAGTACGCTGTTCTCCTTTACGTTGAAATGAG
>CAZNGU010000537.1:0-2221 GCA_964572325.1 uncultured Methylomarinum sp. | reverse complement strand
TAGATACGATGTCCGAAATCAGGGCAGCATTAAATGCGGGTAAAGAAGTGATCACCCATACCGATAGTATCAGTGTGCCAGGCTGGAGTGGTGTTGGGTATATCATCCTCGACCCGGTGACGGGAGATGGGGCTTATAAGATTTCGGGTGGGGCGAATGGGGGATGGTTAATCATAGCGGTTTTTGTAATTATTACAGCATTGATTTTATTTTCACTTTTCGCAGGAAATTTTATTGGAGCCGCATTTTTAGCCTGGAAATTTTGGAAGTTTTCTCAAAATGTTAAACATATTTCAGTAACGGCAAGTTCGGGGGAAGATGCTCGTAATGAGCTAAATAGTTTAGTATTTTTAACAACCATATCGGTGGAGTTAACTATTATGGGGCTCTTCGGTAAGTTTTTGAAAGAAGGAAAAGTACAGTATGCTCCTTTTTCTTTCTTAGCCGGATTTACTAGCATATTCACCACAGCATGGTTTTCGTAAGGATAGGCCGTGAAGGAATTTTATTTTTTTTTAATACTGGCTACGGCATTTTTTTTCTATTTTTCATTGGGAGGAGAAGAGGGGGGAGTTGTTGAAACTTCAGGAATGAGAATGCTTCTTTTCTTATTTACGTATTTTATATTAACAGTATATAGATATCACTATGAGTTGATGGTAGGGTGCCTGAATACTCGAGTTAATTTTTTTAATAAAATTATTGTATCTGTTTTGTCGATTAGCATACCTATTATAGTTCTTGGTTCGACCTCTGGTGATGACGGGGGAGGGTTGAACATTATTTTAGCAATATTTCTATGCTTAATGACCCTTGATTTTAATAGTAGACTTAGAATTAATATTTTGTATTTCTTCGAAAAACGAGCTAAGGGTGGTGGTGATATGTTTATTACATATCCACCAAAAAATCTTTCCGATATTCTTTTTCCAATATTATTTTATTTTTTTATCGCTTTTATCCTCTACATGATTTTATGAAATTAACAACACAAATAGGAAGTCTGGAATAATCTATTCGGGGATACAATACTTACATGACCACCCGCCTAGAGGAGTTCAAAACCACGATGCCGATGACTGGCTCTCGATAAATCCCCGCTACAAACAATACGACACCCTGACAATATCCCGGGACACAATACTTAATCGTTGCCGAAGGGGGCCGTTACGATACTTATATGGGCTATCCGTCAGGTGCCTGTTAAGATCAACTGTCCGACAGCCTGCAACAAAAGATAGATACGATGTCCGAAATCAGGGCAGCATTAAATGCGGGTAAAGAAGTGATCACGCATACCGATAATATCAGTGTGCCAGGCTGGAGTGGTGTTGGGTATATTATCTTTGATCCTGTGGTTGGGGATGGGGCTTATAAGATTAGTGGTGGGGCGAATGGAGGGTGGATGATTATTGTTACATTCGCAATAATTGGATTGTTAATTTTAGTCGCAGCCCTTTCTCAGCAATATTCTCTTTTGGCATCATTTAGCGCTACCTATTTGGCATTGTCTAAAAGAATCCAAGAGCTTGCAGTCGATGATGACATCACTCCTGAAGATTTTGTATACAAAGTGAGGATAGCTTTAGCTATAGCACTTACTTCTGTTTTGCTCCCCTTGGCACCAACAGGAAGCAACCCGCAACAACAGGCAAAAGATTTGGCATTTAAAATTATGATGAGCGGAATTTTGACAATATTTGGACTCCAAGTGTTTGGTTGATAAACATGAATTCTAATAACGTACAAAATCAATTCCTGTATTTTTTTGGCTGGGTAATTATGCTTGCATTTTATGCCGCCTTATTTCTCACTGAAAATATTTGGTATGCCCTTGGAGTCTCAATTAGTTTATTTTTATTTAATGTCGGGCCTAGGAAAAACAAAAAAAGTATTACATCCTTGCCAGTATATGTGCAGTTATCTTTAGCTGTTTACCTTTTAGGGCTAGCTGTATTTTTCTTGTCTAATTTAGATTATGTTAGAAATACTAGTCTTTTTATTACATTTATGTTGTTTGTTTTCCCTTTTATGTTGTTAAATATTTTTGAAGCCAAATAAATTGATCCCAGCTAAGTAGCCGATCCTGAAACCTCCATATTCAATGACTTTGTTGCCATTGACCGACTGAGCTCACCATCCAGGGGACTATCCGGGAACACAATGCTTATATGGGCTATCCGTCAGGTGCCTGTTAAGATCAACTGCCCGACAGCCTGCA
>CAZNGU010000536.1:0-2229 GCA_964572325.1 uncultured Methylomarinum sp. | reverse complement strand
GCTCACTTTTTTAAGGAATTTAATGCGGCTAAGGCCTATGCCTGTGGTCATGATTTCTACCTTAACAGAAAAAGGAGCAGCGGTTACTCTAGACGCTTTAGCATTAGGTGCGGTGGATTTTGTGGCAAAACCGAAAATGGATGTTTCCAGCACCCTTAACGATTACGCCGAAGATATTATTGCAAAAGTAAAAGTTGCCGCTAAAGCCCATGTTCGTGCTTTGCAAGTGAGTCCGAAAGCAAAACCACAATCAGAGTCCAGTGTTTTGGTCACGCCAGAAAAACATTCTGCGGATGTCATTCTGGCTGCTACTTCAACAAAAAGGCATTTTAAAACCACCGATATGATTATTGCTTTGGGGGCTTCAACGGGCGGTACAGAAGCCATTAAAGCAGTAGTTAGTGGTCTGCCAAATACTACGCCTGCCATTGTAATCTCTCAACACTTACCCGTTGCATTCAGTGCCTCATTTGCAAAAAATGTTAATAATGCCTCGGCAATGAAGTGTTGCATTGCCAAGGATAAACAACAGGTTTTATCGGGCAATATTTATATAGCACCTGGAGATAAACATTTAATGGTGATTAGAGATGGCGCGCGATATATCTGTCAGTTAAATGATGGACCACCAGTTAATCGGCATAAACCTTCGGTTGATGTTATGTTTCGTTCAGTGGCGCAAAATGTAGGAAGCAATGCAATGGGTGTTATGCTAACGGGGATGGGTGCTGATGGTGCCAAAGGCATGCTAGAAATGAAACAGGCTGGAGCTGTGAATATAGTACAGGACGAAGCCAGTAGTGTTGTCTGGGGTATGCCTGGTGAAGCTTTTAAAATAGGTGCAGCTGATCATGTGGTAGCTCTTGAAGCAATTGCTGAAAAAATGCTCTTATTAGCTCGATAATTCAATGGAAAGTTTTATATGTTTGAATTTATAAAAAAAATATGGCTGCCATTATTGGCTACATTAATCAGTTTGCTTCTCCCTTTGTTATTTTCAACAAATGTTTTATATGGGTTTGTGGTGCCGTTTACCAGCATTATTTGGATATATTGTTGTTACCAATTACAAAAACCAGTCAAAGCTACGGTTGATACAGATAACTTAGCGACTGAAAAAGAAATTAATCGTGCAATAGAAAAATATTTAACAGAGCTTGAATCTTGTATGCAACAGGAAGTTTCAGCATTGCAAAATGAATTAGCACAGCTAAAAAAGATTATTTCAGATGCAGTATTAACCATGAGTAGCAGCTTTAATGGCTTACATGGATTAACATCGGGTCAGTCTGAGGTGGTTCAATCAATAGTCCGTAATATGGCTGATTCAGAGCAGGAAGATGAGAATGAATCGTCCTTAAATTTTTCTCAGTTTGCCAAAGAAACAGATGAAGTTTTACAATTTTTTATTAACCATATTTTAGAAATTAGTAAACAAAGTATGGAAATGGTCAATGTGATCACTGATTTGGGCGGCAGTATGTCGCAAGTAGAAAAATTGTTAGGTGATGTGCAAGGTATTGCCGATCAAACTAATTTATTGGCTTTAAATGCTGCCATTGAAGCTGCCAGAGCAGGTGAAGCAGGTAGAGGATTTGCAGTGGTAGCCGATGAAGTGCGCAATCTCTCCAGGAATTCTGATAAATTCAGTGAAGAAATCAGAGTGGTGGTTAAATCCTCCAAAGAAAATATTACTCTTGCAAAAACTATGATTGAAAATATGGCCTCAAAGGATATGAATATAGCGATTACTTCAAAGGTTAATATTGATAAGATGATGGCTGAAATCAGTAAAATGAATAGTGCTATTGCTTTGAAAATTGCTGATGTCTCTAACATAACATCTCAGATTGAAAATAGTGTGGGTGAGGCTGTTCGAGGTTTGCAGTTTGAAGATATGGCTCGACAGATGATAGAGTTTTTATCTATCAATACGCAAAATTTTAAGGCATTAAATGATGAAGTACAAATTAGTATGGGGCTTTTTAAAACAGCAAATAGTTCTGCATGGATTCATGAGTTAGGACAAGGCGTTGCCAGATTAAATGAAATGCAGCAACAGTGGAAAAGTCAAGAAACAAAGACAGTTTCACAGTCCTCCATGGAAGAAGGAGAAATTGATTTATTTTAAAGGTAGAATCAGCTTTTTACGCTATAATTTGTATAGAAAATTATAATTATAAGCAGGAGTACTTTTTTTATGGCAATTAGCACAAATCTGGATTCGGC
>CAZNGU010000535.1:0-2233 GCA_964572325.1 uncultured Methylomarinum sp. | reverse complement strand
AAATATCACCATCATAAAAATAGCGTGTCCATTGCGCATCAAACCGCCAGTCATCCGAAAGTTTAAACGTCCAACCCAGATAAGGCGTCATTTCAACCTTGGCAGGGTCATCGAAATCATCATCGTCAAAATCCACATTTGAAACGGTAATTCCTAAATATCCACCCGATACGTGCTCATAATCAAGATTTGCTTGTAAGGCAAAATTCTTGCTGGTTTTGGAATATCCTCGCCAGATGTAGTCAGTTTTTGCAGTTAATGTTGCGTGGAACTCTGCGAAAGCATGAGATGGACTGAGCAGAAAAAAAACAGAAAATAAAAGTGGGATAAATTTAGTTTTTGTGGGTGAGTAATTCATTCGGAATTTATGTAAATTCATCGATGCGCTTTTATTTTTGCTTCTAATCAATATGTCTTTGGATGAGATTTTTGGACTCTTTGTTAATTATAGCTGCTACATACAGTACATTCCTTAAAAATTGTCTTTAAAATGCATTAACCGTTGAACCTTTTTGTTTAAATGCCGGATATACAGAGAAATGAAAAAACGAATGGTAATTAGTCCCCCCATTCTTGATTAATCCTTCGATTTATCATTTTTTATAAATTTCAATATAAAAGGAGTTCAATGTTTAATTCAATTACAGTTCAGACAGCATCGGAAAATGCCAGTATTTTTATCCTGATATTTACCATTTTGCTAGCTTTTGTACTGTCCACCGTTCTGGCTTTTGTCTATCAAAAAACTTTTCGTGGCTTATCATACTCTCGTAACTATGTGCAATCTATCGTCTTGATTTCTATTATTTCTGCGGTGGTTATCCAATCTGTTGGTGACAGTTTATCCCGGGGTATTGGCATTATGGCTGCTATGTCTATTATTCGATTTAGAACCAATTTTAAGGATCCTCGGGATACCCTGTTTTTGTTTGCCGCGCTTGCTGCTGGAATATCATGTGGGGCTTATGCTTTTCCGGTTGCCATTGTAGGAACCTTCGGCTTTTCTATAGCCGCCATTATCCTTTATTACTCACCATTGGGCCCCAATAGCTATTTTGACGGTATGGTCAGATTCAATATTGAACTTGATAGTAAGGAGCAAAAAAAATTAGATCAGTTAATGCATGAATACTGTAAATCCTTTGCCTTGGTAACCATTCGTGAAATAGCTCAGGGGCAGCGGTTGGACTATGCCTATCATATTAAATTAAGGAAAGATAAAGTGTATCAGGACTTTATGTCCGATCTTAAATTAATTCAGGATTTGCAAGGTCTCAGCCTAATGATGCAAGAATCTACTGTGGATATATAGGAGGGTATGATGCAAAAACTATTACTTCCAGTATTTTGGGTTATTGCTTTAATCAGTGTTTTTACCTTATCAAGTTCATTTTCTGATAAATCGCTGCACTTTTTTGGTATTGCCGGTGAACGAGAGCAAACCATTAATTTTCAATACCCTGTTGAAGTTGTACAGTCTTTTGTGGTCGAAGGAAAAGAAGTGCAGCAGGGGCAGGATATTTTAGAAGTCAGACGACATGAGCTAATTTCTAGCTTGTCTGGCCTTGATCAGGAAATTAAAAAATATCAATTACAAAAACAAGAAACTAAAAACAGCATCAATAGCCAACTTGCAAATTTAAATGCAAAGAAGCAGGCGGTTATTGCTGATATGGATTATGAAATTCACGCACTTCAACTCCGCTTGAAAATAAATGCAGACATGCTCAATAGTATTTCCGGGCACAGTGGAAAAAAACCTGTTGTTAGAAGTACTGAGCTAAATGATTTAAAAAGAAAGCGATATTTCACTGTTCAGGCCATCCAGGCCGAAATTGATGGCTTGTCTCAGCAATTAAACGCAACAAACCGACCTATAGATGAGCAGATAAATGAGCTGCATATTCGAAAAGAAGAGTTGCAACGCCAATCTGTTGGTTTAAAAGTTAAAGCACAGTTTGACGGTCGAATCGGCAGTGTAAATTTTAAAGCAGGTGAGTTAGTCTCGCCCTTTCAGCCGATTATGAGCGTTCACAGTCGAATTCCTCGATATATCAAAGGCTATATTAACGAAAACATTCTTAATGATGTGAAAGTTGGACAAACAGTCTGGGTTAGTTCAATTGTGCTTAACAAAGAAGAAAGCCATCTGGATGGTATTGTGGAAAGCTTAGGCAATAGAATTGTTGAGTATCCTGAACGGCTTAAAAAAAATCCATTAGTCCCTGCTTGG
>CAZNGU010000534.1:0-2237 GCA_964572325.1 uncultured Methylomarinum sp. | reverse complement strand
GCGAGAGAATATGCAAGTCAATACAGTGCTGAAATGATTGTTTTTTACTCAATTGTTATTGAAATCATTGAATTATTTGAACTTAAGCGTTATAGTTAAAGACTTATATTTTGCTTTAAATTTTCATGGACTATCTATGATAGGGTCAATCTCTTCTTTTCAGCCCCAGATACAAGGCTTTCAAAGCCCACGGCAGACTATTGCCAAGGAAGAGGTTAATTCGGATAGCACCTTAAAGGAAGGAAATAGTGGGACGCTAGAATCAGAATCATCAAAACTGGCAAGAAAAGCACTTTCCGAGTTGAGTCGAAAAGAGCGAGAACAAGTTCAAGAACTAACCAACAGAGACCTTGAGGTTAAAGCCCATGAACAGGCGCATTTAAGTGCCGCTGGATCTCTGGCGATAGGGGGTGCAAGTTTTACTTATACTAAGGGGCCAAACGGCGTTCGTTATGCTACGGGAGGAGAAGTCAATATTGATACTTCTGCTGTTGCCAATGACCCTATTGCCACTATAAAAAAAGCAGCCACTATTCGCCGTGCCGCATTGGCTCCTGCCAATCCATCACAGCAAGATCAGCTAGTAGCAAACCAGGCCAGTGCTTTAGAGCAAGAGGCAAGAATAGAGCTTAGTCAAGAGGCACAAAAGCAGAAAGAAGACGAGGCTGACACTGAAACAGAGCAGTCAAAGGAGGAAAACTCAGGTTCTGATAGTAGCTTGGAGGCTAGCACAAACCTATCTCCCGGTTCATTGATTAATTTAACTGTTTGAATAACTCGCTATCGCTATTTTGTTTTGTAGAGTCTTTTCTTTAACAAAAACATACTGCCTCGCAGCCATAGATTGTCAATCACACCAAAATTTCGCATTTTAAACTTCTTCAAAGCAAGGTAGGGTGGGCAAGTTCTTTTGCCCACCATTACCATTTAGTTTTACTTATCATTTTTATGCTCAATTTTGAATCCGGTTTATTGTGTTGTTTTTTTATTGTTTGTAGCCATGGTTTTTGGTGAGCAAAAGAACCTGCCTACCCTACCTGGCTGCTTTACTTTCAAAAAAAGCTATTTATAGTAGTTAAAGTAGTTAAAGTAGAGATGTTATCAAAAAGCTAAATATCAACAACTCTATTTTGGTCAAAGGAATCCACCACTTTTTTGCCCACATAGCCTCTTGGATTACTTAAAATTCTAGCTCCCGCAATTCTATAATCCCCGGGGCTATGGATATGTCCGTGAAACCAGGCATCGATTTCATATTCATGGAACAAGTACTTTAAATCATTGCAGTAAGCTAACTTTTTTAATGACTTTGAAGTATCATCCCAGCTCCATTCAGTGGGTGCATGATGGGTCACTACAATAGTTTTACCTTGATGCGCTTGTGCTAGCTCATTTTCTAGCCACTGTTTTGAATGATTGTGGAGTTTAGTAAAAACCTTGGGATTAAAAGTAATATTTTTGTACCTGATTTTTCTAAAATCATTTAAGGTTAGACTTAAAGCCTCTGCTTTATCAGCCCCTTCCAAAAATAGATCAGTCCATAAACTACAGCCTATAAAACGGATGCCTTGATAATTAAAAGTATTATTTTCAAGAAAATAAATTTGGCTCCCTGCACACTCCTGCCGTAACATTTGTAATGTTTGTTTATACTCGTGGTCGTAAAATTCATGGTTACCCGCCACATAAACCACTGGCTTTTCCAAACTTTTAAGCCATTCCACCCCTTGTTTAAAGACGCCAATATCGCCGGCGGCAATGATTAATTCAGAATCATTGTCAGGTAGAGCCAAGGGGCCGAATTCCAAATGAATATCAGAAAAATAATTTATCCGCACAATTTAACTCTTTGATTAACAGCTATGGAGTATAATTGCGTAGTATATCACTATTGACTTGCTCAATTCATACTCCGCAAGCTCATCTTTTTTGTTTGTCTATGAGCTGATTTTTCTGATTACTACAAGGTATACGTAGCACAAAAAGCTTTTCTGAAACAGTAACGGGGATTTATCCCTCTGCTTCGAAACCTTGTTCTCTAGGAACCTGTCCGAGAATAGAAGCCGTAGCGAGAGAAAGCTATTTTGAGTTTGATTATTTGAAGCGAATAGCAGGTCTTTAACGAAAATAATCGGGAAATCTGGCCAAAATCAGTTTTTCCGCAGAAGGTTTTCTATTCTCGGACAGACTTCTAGAGAATCAGCTCAGTATACGTCAAAAATACAAGTGTGCAGAGT
>CAZNGU010000533.1:0-2244 GCA_964572325.1 uncultured Methylomarinum sp. | reverse complement strand
CAGGTGCCATAGATATAATTGCTGCCCCAGCGCCCAAACCAAGAGCCATCTTCTTCCTGTTCTGAACGTAAGTATTCGATAGCGCGTTCTAATGCAGGTAAATATTCATCATGATCTTGAGCAACTTTTGCCATTAACATGGCACAACGGGCGCTGACATCCGCTGTGGGGGGGTCAAGCAATGCGCCATGGTCTGCAAAAGGAATTTCATCCAGATAATAAAAGGTGTTATCTACATCAAACGCACCATAGCCACCGTTTTGAGATTGCATGCCGACTATCCAACGCGTAGCTCTATGAATAGCTTCTTCCAGATTAGCAACAGTAGAATCGGCCATAGCAAAAGCAACCACAGCCGTATCATCAACATCAGGATAATGTGGGTTTTCAAATTGAAAGGCCCATCCGCCGCCTTTAACATCGGGTTTAGTAATGCGCCAATCACCCGGCTCATCAGAAAGTTGTTTGCTTTTTAGCCAGTTATAAGCACGTGAGAGACTTTCTTTATTTGTATTTTTATCGGCTTCTTGAAGTGCTAAAGCAGCTAATCCAGTATCCCATACCGGTGACAGGCAAGGTTGGCAGTATGCGTCATCTTCATTAATCACTAATAATTTATCAATGGCTTTACGTGCAGTAACCACTTGAGGGTGATCTTTTGGATAGCCTAGTAATAGCATGGCTTCATAAGAATTGACCATGGCTGGAAAAATACCGCCTAAGCCATCTTCGCCATTAAGACGTTCAGTAAACCAGTTAACAGCAAGGTCTACGGAATACTGAGTCAATTTTTTTGGATAAAAACGACGTGTAACGCGTCCCAATTTATCCATAGCAAGAAAACATTTATTGAGTAGGGTGCGTTCTGGAAAATAATGTTTTTCTTTGTTAGGGTCAATCAGAAATAGTTCGCGTATTCCTACCTTATGTGGGTTTTTTGCAGTCGCTTTAAAAGTACAGAGAATAAATAATGGCACCATTACAGTACGTGACCAATAGGATACTTTGTCTAAATGGAAAGGAAACCATTTGGGAAGCACCATGATTTCCACAGGAATATAGGGTACACCACGCCAGGGTAATTGCTCGAATATAGCTAAAGCAATGCGGGTAAACACATTGGCTTTAGCTGCACCACCCTGACTGAGAATATATTCCCGGTTTTTTTTCATGTGGGGTGCATCAATGGAGTCCCCTGCCATTTTTAACGCGTAGTAGCTTTTTATGCTGGCACTGATATCGCCTTCCCCACCGGTAAACAAAGGGTAGTGTCCCTCGGCTGATTGCCTTGATCTCAAGTAGTTGGCAATTTTTCTTTGTAATTCTGTATCAATATCATCTAGATAATGCATCATCATGATGTATTCAGCAGGAATACTACAGTCGGCTTCCAGTTCAAATACCCAAAAACCTTCTTTGTCTTGCAGGCTGAGTAATTTGTCCTGTGCTTTGTTTATGGCGCTATCAAGCACGCTATTTTGCCGCTTTAAAGCTGAGCTATGCAATACATCATCGCTGTTATCTATAGAGATGTGAGTTTCATCAAACATAGTGTATCCTTTATTCTTTAGTTAGAGCTGGCATATAGTGCCAGTCAGAGCTATTAAGATTACGACTGGTTAAATTAAATAGTAGGGATAAAAGTAGATTGCTACGCGCAGTTAATTTACTAACAAGTATAGTTTTTTTAACATCTTTACGGCTTATTTTTACCTGATCGGAATGCTTGAAATTCAGGTTTTGTTTTATTTTCTTTAGTGTCAATACAGCCATACCCAGAGCCCAAAGGCAAAAATTACGAATACCTGTTTCATTGCCAGGTAAAAGTTGAGTATATGTCAAAGCATTATGCAGGTGTTGTTGGGCAATACTGATTAAATGTTCCAACCCTAGACGGAAATTTTCGTCATTAGTTTCAGGAGTCAGGTTTTTTAGTTCAAATCCTGTTTCAGTAAAAATATCCTGAGGCAACCAGCAAACACCTCGCTGGGCATCATCCCAAATGTCTTTAAGAATATTAGTCATTTGCAGTCCCTGGCCAAATGATACAGAAAGGCTTAATAATTCTTCTTTATGTTGATTAATTTCAGGGGAATAGTGGCAGAAAAGTTTAGCCAGCATTTCTCCTACGCAACCAGCAACGTAATAGCAATAACTATCCATGTCTGCCATAGTCTTGAGTCCGGCACTGAGATCTAAAGCCTGAAAAACGGGCATACCTTTCGCCATGGTTTCAACACAACT
>CAZNGU010000532.1:0-2253 GCA_964572325.1 uncultured Methylomarinum sp. | reverse complement strand
GAGCTTGAACTTCCCATACACATGCATTTACATGAAACCCAACATGAAGTACAGGAACAACAGCACAAAACCAATCAAACCCCCATACAACGTTTGCATCAACTCGGTATACTCGGCCCTTCTTTTATGGCTGTACATATGACTCAATTATCAGATGATGAAATTAATCTGGTTGCAGAAACGGGGGTCCATATTATTCATTGTCCAGAATCCAACCTTAAACTTGCCAGTGGATTCTGTCCTGTTGCCAAATGTTTAGCTGCCGGAATTAATATCGGCTTAGGAACTGACAGTGCAGCCAGCAATAATGATTTGGATATGTTTGGAGAAATGCGTACTGCCGCTCTACTGGCTAAAGGTGTTTCGGGTGATGCAAGTGCCGTCCCAGCAATGACTGCACTTAAAATGGCAACTATTAACGGTGCAAAAGCATTGGGCATTGAAGATGTAACAGGCTCGCTTTCTATTGGAAAAGCAGCTGATGTTATTGCTATTGATTTAGACCAACTGGAAACCCAACCTTTGTTTGAACCGGTTTCTCAAATTGTTTATGCTACTAACCGCCAACAAGTCACCGATGTCTGGGTTGCCGGAAAACAATTACTTAAAAAACGCAATCTAACCACTATCAATATAAAAGATTTAAAAGCCAAAATAACTGAGTGGCAACAACGATTGAAAACGTCATAATGACGTATATTATTAATATCGTAGCCCCTCTTATCAAAAGAGGGAGATCCAAATGTCATTAAGTTAAGAAGAATATATTTTTTCTTGTAGGGTGCGTTCCACGCACAAACACACTTCGAACAAACATTATTGGTGCGTTAAACGCACCCTACAGAATTCAACTTTGCTTAACTTAATGGTATTGGGTAGCCCTATTTTTTCCTGATATAAAAAATCTGTTTCCCATTTTCTTTCAGAAACTCAAGAATGCTATGTCCTGTTTGATCTGTATAGACCCCAATGTCTAAATGAGCAGCGGGGTCAGTTGCAATAACTTTAACGACCTCACCAGACTCAATTTCCATCAATCCTTTTTTTAGGCGCAATAAAGGTAAGGGGCAGTTCAGACCACTGGCATCAATTTCTAAATCAAATTTGATCATGTCTATTTAGTTTACTCAATCTTCTACAGAGTGGCCTATAATATCACTCTCAAAAGAATTCGAGAATCAAAGATACACATGGATTATTTTCCACTCTTTTTAAAACTAAAACAACAACACTGCCTGGTTATTGGTGCAGGAGAAGTCGCTGCCCGTAAAATAGACTTGCTAGCAAGAACGGGTGCAATTATTACTGTAATTGCTACTGAGATCAGCCCTGCTGTGTCTGACATGCAAACTACACATAATCTGCTAATAAAACAAAAAAATGTTGAAAAAACAGATATAAATGGCTTTCGTCTGGTTATTTCTGCCACTAATAATTCAAGCACCAATCAATTGGTTGCCAATACAGCAACAGAACTTAATATCCCTGTCAATGTAGTTGATAATCCCGCACTATGCAGTTTTATATTTCCTGCTATTATAGACCGTTCTCCTGTTATTGCAGCCGTTTCATCAGGTGGCACTTCACCTGTTTTAGCTCGTTTATTAAGAGCAAAAATAGAAAGTATAATTCCTCCTGCTTTTGGTCAACTTGCTCATCTGGCCGAGAAATTCAGAAACCCTGTTAAACAACAAATTAAACAACCCGCACAACGACGCATATTTTGGGAAAATGTATTACAAGGCGGCATTGCTGAACTTGTTTTCTCAGGAAAAAAACAGGAAGCAGAAAATCAGCTTAAAGATCTAATTTCTAAAACGAAAACAACTAATACCATTGGAGAAGTCTATCTGGTAGGTGCAGGCCCAGGTGACCCAGACTTATTAACCTTCAGAGCGTTAAGACTTATGCAGCAAGCTGATGTTGTTGTATATGACCGCCTGGTTTCGGCTGAAATCCTTGATTTAACACGTCGAGACTCAGAAAAAATATATGTTGGAAAACAACGTCAAAACCATAGTTTGCCCCAAGACTCTATTAATGAACTATTAGCAACGTTAGCCAAAAAAGGTAAACGAGTAGTACGTTTAAAAGGTGGCGACCCCTTTATCTTTGGTCGTGGGGGTGAAGAAATTGAAACATTAATGCAACAAGGCATTAATTTTCAGGTTGTTCCGGGTATTACAGCGGCCTCTGGGTGTGCGACTTATGCAGGTATACCTTTAACACATAGAGACCATGCTCAATCCGTTA
>CAZNGU010000531.1:0-2254 GCA_964572325.1 uncultured Methylomarinum sp. | reverse complement strand
ATATTTATGACGATGCCAATCGCCTCACCCGAAAAGAAATTTATTTAACATCAGCTAAAACCACCTTAGTGAAAAGCATTAATTTTACTTACAACAATACCAATAGTTTAACAGGTTATGACGATACAATAACCTCGGCGAGTTATACCTACGATGATTTACAACGTCGAATTTCCGATACAATAAATTACCCGGGTTTTAGTCAAAGCCAGTATTTCACATACTATAAAAATAACCGCTTAAAAACCTATACTGGCGCAGATGCGATAACCTACAGCCACCGTTACGATGCTAATGATCAATTTAGCAGCATGACCGTGCCGGGTGAAGGCGCAATTACAGTAAACCAATCGCAGTGGTTTGCAGCAACAAAAACAACCTTACCGGGTGGCAGCACTCAAAATAACGTTTTTGATGGCCTAATGCGCATTAAATCCATTAGCAGCTTGGACAGTGCGAATAACAGCACTCAATTTTCAAACTACACCTATAACAATGACGATACCATTAAAACACGCGAAACACAGGCGGGTGTTTATGGTTATTTATACAATGCTGTTGACCGACTCACTACCGTGAATAAACCGGATAAAACACAAGAAACATTCAGTTATGATTTTACTGGAAACAGAATCACGGATAATTTAACAAGTGGTAATTGGGTTTATAACACCACGAATCAATTACAAAACGACACGTTATCAACTTATACTTACAGTGCCAATGGTGATTTAGAAACCAAAACCACCGGCACCACGGTGCAACGGTTTATTTACACGATTGATGGGCGTTTGAGTGAAGTGCAAGACACTAATAACACCACAATCGCCAGTTATTATTACGATCCGTTTGGACGGCGGTTATGGAAAGAGGTTGCTGGGCAGCGCACCTATTTTATGCCGCGTAATGAAGGGATTGCAGCGGAGTTTGATAGTGCTGGTGCGGTTATTCAGACGTATGGTTATGAGCCGGATTCAGAGTGGGGGACTAAACCGATTTTGACTAAAACCAGTGCGGGGACGTTTTATTATCACCGCGATCATTTAGGTACGCCGCAAGTGTTGACGGATAAGGCTGGGGCGGTTGTGTGGCAGGCAGAGTATGCGGCATTTGGCTTGGCTTCCATTAGTGTGCAGCAGGTGGTTAATAATTTACGGTTTCCGGGGCAGTATTTTGATGTGGAGACGGGGCTGCATTATAATTATTTTAGGTATTATGATCCGAAGATCGGACGGTACATTACGAGTGACCCGATTGGATTAGTTCCAGGAAGTAATGCTGGGCATAACCTTATCAGCCCACTTTCAGCAGATTATGCACAACTGACAGTACAAACTATATTACAACAACAAGGCATCAATCATTTGTATACCTATGTTGGAAACAACCCTGTTAAATATTCAGATCCAACGGGAGAGATTATTCCAGCAGCTATTTGGCTTGCTTTTTACGTTGAATGTTTTAATGATTGCATTGGTAATTCTGCAACTAAAGTAGTATGTTTAGGAAGTGACGAAAATGTATATGCGGTTTGTGCTGCCAAGTGTCTTGTCCAGTCATTGAATCCATTTAAGAAATTTAAAAAAATTTGGAAATGGTTAAAAAAGAAGAAGAAGAAGAAATAAATTATTTATTAATAACTATAGAAATTGTTAATGGAATTGGATGTATGTTCATGAAGCTTGAATATATTATTTTTATATTATTTTTTATTCCTTGGGGAAAAGGAATATTTAAATACATAAAAAACAAGACGCCTGCAGATGAAAAAGCAGAAAACAAAAAGAAACAATCGCCTGAAAAACACACATTGATTGCGGGTTGTTTCATGGTTGCTAGTTCAATCCCTTATATAGGCGCTTATTTTTATGCAGATCTTAAATATATATGGATAATAATAGGTGGGCTTTATGTTGTATTAGGTTTTATAACTCTTGTTGTGGGATATATGTCCATAAAATTATCCAAGCAAAAATATTTTGTTAGACAAAAAGAAACGGCAAAGGACGAATATAAAAATGTAGATTTTTGGCCGAAATGGCAGATTAAAGTATTATGTGGTTACCAAGTTTTAATTTTGGTGTTTTGGTTGTATTCATGGCGACATTTAATTTAAAGGGATTAGCAGATTAGGGAATACCGATAACTTAATAACCTAAGCTATCCCCACAAAAAAGACAAAAAATTAAATTAAAAAAGCAATAGGGTCAGGTCTTTCCGTGCCACAAAAAGCAAATCAAGGGGTGTGCGGCCG
>CAZNGU010000530.1:0-2258 GCA_964572325.1 uncultured Methylomarinum sp. | reverse complement strand
GGCATCACCGCCGGCTTCAAGCTGATGACAGCTGGCACATGACGAGCGGTTATTGCTTGATAGGCGGGTATCAAAAAACAGGATTTCACCTAGCTTGGCTTTGTCAGGATCTATATCTTGAGTCAGGGGTATCGGGAAGATTGCTTCCTGGCGATAATTTTCCTTACTGGTAGCAAATGCGTTAAAGGGTGCCAGCAATAACAACAGGGCTGCTAGCAGCATTGCATTAAAGATAGAAAATATTTTTGTATATGTTTGTGGTGATAACATTCCAGTACGAATCGCTGTAAAATCCCTGACTTGTGAAGTATAAATCAAGCAATCTAAATTTTAGTCAATATATGAGAAAAAACATGCTTAAAACACTGTCTGAAACGCTATTTTTGGTGTTTTTGTTAATATTTGGAGTAAGTCCAGTTTTTGCTGCTTGCGAGGACGAAGCTGCCCCTCAGGTCAATTGGGCTAATTGCGACTTTACCGGAAAAGACTTTAAAAACAAAAATTTATCAAATTCCATAATGAGTGGTGCTACTTTTGATGCTGCCGATTTCAGCGGTGCGATACTTGAAAATACCGATTTCAACTTTGCAAGCTTGAAGAACACCCGCTTTGATGGTGCCAGAATGCCTAATGCACGACTTGTTTCTGTGAAAGCGCAGGGAGCAAGCTTCAAAGCCGCAGTCATGAACAATAGCCGTTTGAGCCGTGCTGAACTCAAAAATGCGAATTTTAGTGAGGTTAGGGCTAAAAATATAAATTTTTATGAGGCAAACCTTGAATCGGCTCAATTTTCCAGTGCGGTGTTAAACCAGGCTAACTTTGAGCGTAGCAATGTCAGTGGGGCTGATTTTAAACAGGCGTTATTAAATAAAGCGGTGTTTCGTAGTGCACGGTTACATAACACCAGTTTTAAAGAAGCAGATTTGAGTAAAGCAACGCTGGATAAAGTGGATGCACTGTCGGCGAATTTTACCCAGGCTGATTTAACCAAGGCCTCATTCAGAGAAGCGGCAATTGAAGAAGCTATTTTTACCGATGCCATTTTAAAAGATACTACGTGGTCAAACTACAAAAGATGCCGTGCCAGTTCAATCGGAGTGTGTAAATGAGCGCATTTATAATTGATGTGACCAGTGCCAATTTTGCAGATGCAGTACTGAGTAACTCTCATAAAGGTCCGGTGATGGTGAATTACTGGGCGGAGAATGCAGGTCCTTGTTTACGTTTATGGCCGGTACTTGAAAAGTTAGCTAACGATTATGGTGGCCAGTTTTTACTGGCAAACATAGATACCAATAAAGAAAAGCAGCTGGCGCATGATTGTGGCGTTAACAGTGTGCCGACAGTTAAACTGTATATTAATGGGGAGGTGATAGATCAAATACATGGTTATGACTCTCCTGACAGCTTTAAGAAGATGCTGGATAAATATCTTGCGCGTGAATCAGATAAGGATTTAGCCGCTGCCGTAGCTAAGTATCAAGCTGGTAATAAAGAAGAAGCCTTTGAGCAGTTAAACAAACTGATATTTGTTGATCCTGAAAATTCACGGATTCAACTGACTTTTGCAAAATTACTAATGAAAGAAGAGGCATATGAACAGGCTTATCAATTGCTCGAAAAAACACCTTTAAAATCAGAAAGTGAAGAAGCTGTAGTGCTGATGAGTAATGCACTTTTTCTGGCAACAGTGCAGGACGCAGTGGAACCTGATGAGTTGCTAATGTTGCTTGAAGATAAACCTGAAGACCTGACACTGTTATTTCAGTCATGCAGCCAGAAAATGATGCAGAGTAATTTTACCGAAGCAATGGATACTCTATTACAGATTATCAAAATTGATTATGCCTGGCGTGATGGCATTGCCAGTTTATGTATGCGTGGTTTATTTATTATGCTAGGTAAAGACAACCCCGACGTTATTAAATATCGGCAGAAGCTAATCGATCAACAGACACATTAAATATAACAATATGAACCCACTAGAATTTTTAGCCGTAATGGCAGAAACAGCAAACAAGCTTGACCTTGATGCGCATATGAATCTTATTTCAAAAGAGGTGAGTGTTTATGGTGTGCCTGATTTTGAAGTGATTACTTATGATGACTGGTTTAAGCAGTGCAAACATGAGTTCGAAAATAAATTACTGAAAAAAGTGAGTTATCAGGGGTTAAACATCCTGGCGGAAACAGGTGATCGCATCATGTTCAAGTCACTCGAAACGATTGAAGGCAGTGACGGTAGTATTAATACCAGT
>CAZNGU010000529.1:0-2261 GCA_964572325.1 uncultured Methylomarinum sp. | reverse complement strand
GGATACGAACATCAACCGATGACCGCATTGCTACCTTACCCGTTATTATTATCACAGGCAAAGAAGATGACGATGCCGCAAAGATGGAGGCACTCGACAAAGGCGCAGATGATTTTATTGGCAAACCTTTCGACAAAGCACAACTTTTTGCACGCGCACAGTCTCATATAAAATTTGAGCAAACTTCCAAAAAATTATCGGAAACAGCAGAGAAGCTTGAAAAACAAGCTGCCGTTGATGAACTCACCGGTTTAGGCAGCCAGCGCTACTTTCAAAAAGCAGCCGACGAACAACTGTCATCATTAATTCGACATAAAGGGAATTGCTGTTTTTTACGTATCGACATCGATAATTTTAATCAAATATTTATAAAGCACGGTAAACAGGTTGCCGATGAAATTATTCAAAACATTGGCCATTGCCTTAACCAGCATGTGCGAAAAGAAGACATGGCTGCCCGTGTTGGATTAGCGCGGTTCGCCCTGTTTCTGAACCATACCCGTTTAGATAAAGCCGAAAAACTGGCACAACGTATTATCGATGAAATACCCACCCGAAAATTAACCACCAAGAATTTTACTTTTACTGCCAGTGCCGGTATTTTTGAGCCTGAAATAAATAAAGAAAGTAACTTTGTTGACATCTATGCACGAACTGAAGATTGCCTGCAACAAGCCATTAGCAGTGGTGGTAATACGCTTATAGCGCAGAGCGATGAACCCGCTCTGGAAATAGAACCAGCTGAAGCATTAACGATCGAACAAGCCATTCGGTTACTCGAACAGGGGGAATCTGATAAAGTTAAACCTCACCTCGAAAATCTTTATTCACAACTAAAACCTTTACTTATTTTATTTACACAACTCCTTAAAAAATAAACTCACAGGTATAAATATGTTTCATCTAAAAGATATTAGCCGTCAAAAAGCTTTTTTTTATCATCTTGGTGTCAGCCTTGTTATATTTTTGATTGTTTTATACTTCATTGTATTTAAATGGTATCCACAACCTTTTTTCTCAACCGATGGCGGCTGGCAAGGTGTGCGTTTAATTGCTGCCGTTGATATTATTCTGGGGCCTGTACTAACACTCATTATATTTAACCCTAAAAAACCTGAGCTTAAAACAGATGTATCCATTATTGCGGCTATTCAATTTGTTGCTCTATTTTCTGGATTGTATGTTGTACATAATGAACGTCCCGTTGCAAAAATTTTTCAAGACGGAAATTTTTATATTGTAACAGGCTATGATATGGCAGAGCGAAAATTGTCGCTTGATGATCTGGAGAAATATCGCGTTGGTGATGCTGTGACTATTTACTTGGATCTGCCTGACGACCATGCTGAATTTGAAAAGCTCCAGCGTAAAGCTGTACAAAAAAGAGAGGTGCTATTTTTAAACACCGCTTTGTATAAAAAAATCGATGACGATATCATCAAAAAAATGCGTTTATTTTCAATTGACATTGAACGCTTCATTAATGATGTTTACAGTGAAAAGGAATTAAAAATCTTCCATGCTTTTCTTAAAAAACATAATGCAAAAGTGGATGATTTTCTTTATCTTGGTCTCAGCTCACGTTATAAGCATGTAGTAACCGCCTTCGATCCTGAAACACTTAAATTTGTCGGTGTAATACCTGTAATTTATAAGCCTCAGGTTGATGTATTCACTAAGTATATAAAATACGACATCTACCGGATGGAATCATATAAAGAACATTTACTAAAGAATAAAAACAAAAAATAACTTCTAGAAAATACAAAGACATCATAAGTGCCAGTAATTTGGGGCAAAAACTGGCACTAAAAAAACATCATAAGTGCCAGTAATTTGGGGCAAAAACTGGCACTAAAAAAAAACCCGCTCTTACTTAGAAGGGCGGGGAATTCTTATGACTCAGGCAAATACAGAGCAAACAACGTGATTTAGCTGTATTTCTGCATTACCAAACAGGCATTAGTGCCACCCAAACCTAAACTGTTCGACATTACACAGTTTAGGTCTACATTTTCTATTAGTTCACGCACTATCGGAAAACCTTCTGCACCAGGGTCTAGCTCATTAATGTTCGCAGAGGCACAAAGGAAATGCTCGTTCATCATGAGCAATGAGTAAATGGCTTCATTGACACCCGCCGCACCTAATGCATGGCCGGTTAATGATTTGGTTGAAGAAATATAAGGCACTTTATCCGCAAATACTTCTTTCATTGCTTCGAGCTCTTTAATATCACCAACCGGTGTACTGGTGCCATG
>CAZNGU010000528.1:0-2265 GCA_964572325.1 uncultured Methylomarinum sp. | reverse complement strand
TATTACAGAGCGTTATTTATTTTTTTCAATTAATTTGTTTGGATTTCATTTAGCATCAATAGAGCATTGACTGACTAATACAATCTATTTACCGCCGAATTATGGTTTACCCAATGCTTTATAAATATGAATTTTTTTTAAATATGCACCTATTTGGTGTACAGGAAGGATATTGCCCCAGGCTTAATTGTGCAAGCACCGCTACCAAAGGTAGGCGTCCAATTTATCTGCCAAAATGTAATCATACATACAATAAACGGAAACCCTCTTCGCATCATTGTAGCTTAATTGTTAGGGGCTTTTTATTATTTCAATACATGTAATAAATGGTCTTTAATATCGTAAAGGTTAATCCCAAAATTTTCAGCATCTTCTGGGCGAATTGTAATAATTAATTTATCTGTGAATTTGTTTTCTATTGTGGCTTTTACAAAGGACTCTGCTATTAAGGCAATCATTTTTTTTCTTGACATTTTTATTCGACCTCTTCCAGTTCCAATTACTGGCACGGCAAGTTCTTGGAGTTCACCATTTTCCCTGACATAATTCCATAATCCATTTAATGCGGTTTTTACATCTGCTGTAGTTGATGAAGCATTGCTACCTTCTCCAATCACGGCCATTGCCGTAAAGTAAAATGTTTTACCATGAGTATGTATTGGAATTGTTGTTCCCATAGGGTAAGGAGAAGTTATATCAGTAGTCTCAAGTTCTTCACTAACCTTATTAATCAGTTCAATTTGATTACCAGTAAAGTATCGGGCTGTAAACTGACCCTGAAGACTATCAATTGCTATTTTTCCCCCGGCAACGTCTGCCTCAAATAAAGTATTTGTGCTAATCATGGTTGCTCCACTCATCTCAAATAAATCTGTAATGCGTACATCAATACTAAAATCATATTCAGAAAAGGCAATCGAGATTGTTTTAATAGGTCTTCTGAGAAGAATGGAAATAACAATTGAGAGGAGTATGAAAATGGGAAAAGCATAGGCTCCATATTGGTCTCTTGTGTAAACCTTAAAGAAATCCAAAGTTTCTACAATTAGCCAGAACAATCCAAAAATGGCAAGTATTGATTTAAATCCATCAAGAGAAAAAATGTACCGCCAATAAGCTTTACTTATAATTGAATTGAAGAAGTATTTCATGGTAGTAGGGGTTAGCAAATGTAAAAATAATCGTCTTCTTTTGTTTTTGTTGAAAACCTAAAATCCGAATTGTTGAGTGCTTGTCTAATTAATTTTTTCTGGTAAGGTATGTGTAAAATGGGAACTTTATATTTAGAAACTTTGAAAATCGGAACTTGACTCCACATATCACTGATTTTCTTTTTAATGGTATTTGACCCACAATTAATAATGTCACTATTCTCTTTAAAATCTGGATAAACAACAATCACTGGGATTTCATTCACATTGATTGCGTGATTAATTTCTTCACGGAGGGCCTTCGAGTTTTTCGTATCCTTGCTAAGGAAAAAAATTAAATTTTTAGATTTGTTAATTCGGTCTCTTAATCTTGGCTTTAGGGTTGTTTCCCAATCACTGGAGTCACGTACATTGTAGTTTTTAGCATGCGAATCAATGAAAGGGAATGTAGAGTCCTTGCCTTTCCAGGCTCTAAGCATATTGTAATAGAAAAAATCTTTTACAGCGTGGGCTGCCAGATTTGAATCAGTTCCAAAGTGTGTGACGTAAAACGCACAGTAATTACCTATCTTATTTGCCATATCTTTTATTTTTTTATTTGCACCTAACTATATATCGTTGTATAAAATGTTTCCCCAATATAACGAAGAGGTTTCACAAAAAAGGAAATAGTGCTTCGTAATTCGATAAGTGGGGAAGTTTTTTATACAACAGGTTGGACGATGCCGGAAGGCGGGCGTGTATTTTTTGGCACAATTTAAAATTAGTTCCCGCAGACCAGCCTAGCGGACAGGCAGGTAACGCAAATAGGTGCAGAAATAAATCAGCAAAATTCTGCTTAATCTGCAGGAGATGTTTTATTTTCCTCTTTGGTTCTGGCTTGTCCAGGTTAGGGTTTATTAAGCAAAAAAAATTATCTTGCATTATAGTATCCTGAAACCCCATCCTATGAACCTGAAATCTTTAAAAACTACATCGTTTCTTTTAGTTTGTATTCTGTTAGCTTCCGCCTGTAATAATTCCCAGGAGAATGAACCCCCAAACCCTAAATTAGATAAGCTTAAACTTCAGCCGGGGTTTAAAGCTGAACACCTGTTTAGTCCATCGGAAAATG
>CAZNGU010000527.1:0-2269 GCA_964572325.1 uncultured Methylomarinum sp. | reverse complement strand
CAAAAAAATGATTAAACTCATCAAAGACGCTAAGTTGAAAGTACAAACAGCGATTCAAGGGGAAAAGCTGCGTATTACGGGCAAGAAAAGGGATGATTTACAGGCCGCGATTGCACTTTTAAAGGAAGCCAATCTGGAAATTCCACTCCAGTATGAAAACTTCAGGGACTAATTAGTCATTAAATTTCAATAGCTTATATTTTATCGGTATTGTTGTTTTACTGACAATGCTAAATATTTGCCTCTGTACTCTGCCGTTTGCCTAAATATTGCGTATAATATAAAGCAGATTTTAACTGTTGTTTGTGCATTTAGTTTTAAAGACAGGCGTCCCTTTTTGCTTGCACCTTCCCCGATGAATGGTTAATTTACTATTTATAGATTCAGAGCACTGATTCAACTGCATGGATTTAAGATAATAGTGGGGAAGGTATTTTCTTCATTTTTGGTGGCACGGCATCACTGATGTTCTGTTACTCTCTCTGTTTGTGTTGATAAACGAAAAAATAAAATAATGAAGGACTCACACGACTTAAGTTTATTGATTCGCTCACGCGTACCAATTATTTCTTTACAAACAAAAGAAGAACGCCGAGCGATTGAATTACTGACTTCGGTTACGGCTAAATTATTTATTCCGTTATACCGGTGGAGTATTACCGAAGGCTTATTGCGTCTAGAAGAAGGTTTTTCTCCACAACGGCACAATTCACAGCCACAGGATGTTTTAGGCCATATTAAAGCCAGCTTACACCCGGGTATTTTTATTTTAACCGACTTTCATCCTTATCTGGACGATCCCTTGCATGTACGTTTATTAAAAGACATTGCGATTAGTTACGCCGATGCACCGCGCACAGTTGTTTTTCTTAGCCATGATCTTTTTATTCCTGATGAGCTGAGTAATTTTAGTGCCAGCTTTCAACTTAGCATGCCGAGTAGAAAACAGATTGCACAGCAGGTTAAAAAAATAGCAGACAGGTGGACGGAAGAAAATAATGGTCGTCGAGTTAAAGCAGACAAGCCGGCTTATGAAATGTTACTAGGCAATTTAACCGGCTTGACTTTAACCGAAGTAAAACGGCTGGCGCGTGGTGCAATCTATGATGATGGTGCAATTACCGAATCCGATATCCCTGAAGTTTTAAAAGCAAAATATGAGCTATTAAATGCAGGTAGTGTTTTACAATTTGAGTATGAGACCGAGAAGTTTTCGGACGTGGGCGGCTTTAGTGTTGTAAAACAGTGGTTAAAACAGCGCAAGCAGGCTTTTATTAAAGAAATTCCTGGCCTTAATCCACCTAAAGGGATGTTATTACTGGGGGTACAGGGGTGTGGTAAATCACTGGCGGCAAAGGCGGTTGCTGGTATCTGGGGTTTGCCTTTGCTGCATCTCGATTTTGGTGCTTTATTTAATAAGTATCATGGTGAAACAGAACGAAACTTACGCAAAGCACTGGATACAGCCGAAGTCATGGCGCCTTGTGTATTGTGGGTAGATGAAATTGAAAAAGCACTGGGAACCTCAGACAATGACGGGGGCACTAGCCAGCGTGTATTAGCGACATTATTAACTTGGCTAGCAGAAAAAAGTAAACCGGTTTTTATGGTTGCAACGGCTAATAATATTGATGCTTTGCCGCCCGAATTGATTCGTAAGGGGCGTTTTGATGAAATATTTTTTGTCGATTTACCCAAACATGCAGTGCGTATGAGTATATTCAAAATTCATTTGAAAAGGCGCATGCTGGATCCTGCTCTTTTTAATATAGGTGATCTGGCTAAACATGCCGACGGTTTTTCAGGCGCTGAAATTGAGCAGGCCATTGTCTCTGCTTTTTATGCTGCTCATGCCAGTAATGTTGAGGTTAATGATGAGCTAATACTAAAAGCAATATCACAAACAAAACCACTATCTGTTGTTATGGCCGAACCTATTGAACGTCTGCGGCATTGGGCAAAAGAGCGAACCGTTTCAGCAGATTAAACTTACAAACCTGCTTAAGGCTTTAATCCTTTTGTTAGTGGTGCATCGGCTGTTTGTGCATATTGTTTCATTGAACCATCAAATACTTTTACATTCTTAAAACCCAGATAGCGCAAGGTAAGGTATGATTGTGTTGCGCGATGTGCTGAACGGCAATAAAGAATAACGGGCTGTTCTTTTTTAATTAAGCCGATTTTTTTAAGTTCATCTTCGAGTATTTTTTTAGATTTAAATTTAAACTGATTTTCGAAGTCGACCGCATTATCCCAACTCCATAATCGG
>CAZNGU010000526.1:0-2273 GCA_964572325.1 uncultured Methylomarinum sp. | reverse complement strand
GGTCGTCGACCAGCAGTATTAATTAATCATCCCTGGGCAGGTCGTAGCCCATTTGTTGAAGAAAAAGCATTAAAGATTGCTGAACTGGGTTATTTTGCCTTTGCTGTTGATATGTATGGCAAAGGTGTTTTAGGACAAAGCAATGAAGAGTGTGCTGGTTTAATGCAGCCCTTTATGGATGAGCGAAGTTTGATTTTGAGCCGGTTGAATGCGGCATTATATGCTGTTAAATTATTACCCTGGGTGGATGACAACAAAATAGCCGCGATTGGTTTTTGCTTTGGCGGCTTGTGTGTGCTGGATTTGGCACGATCGGGAGTAGATATTAAAGGCGTAGTATCATTTCATGGTTTACTGGGGGCGCCGGAGCAAAACCAGGCACATGCTATAAAGGCTAAAGTTCTGGTTTTACAGGGTCATGATGATCCTATGGCTCCGGTTGATCAAGTCTTTGCTTTACAACAGGAGTTAACGCAAGCAGGAGCAGACTGGCAAGTACATAGTTATGGAAATACCGTACATGCTTTTACCAATCCCTTAGCGAATGATCCTGATTTTGGTACGGTGTATAAAGCAGAGGCGGATAAACGATCCTGGATTAGTATGCAAAACTTTTTGTTTGAGGTTTTTGCATATTAATTGATCTAAAGGATTTTTGTATTTTATTTCCCTCTTGCCATCATTGGCTTAAAGGGAAATCCGTAGGATGTGCTGAGGTACGAAGCGCATCTTTTTGCCAATGATGCGCTTCCTGTCGTCAGCGCATCCTACATAGAATATACCTGATTTAATATATTATCTTTTGCTCTTTTAGGGCCATGTATATTTCATCAATTGATTGTGCATTGCAGTCTATTGAAATATCGCTCGAATCAGAAGTGTCTTCAACCGATAAGCAAATTAATCCCGCTTTTTTAATAGCATTAATCAGCACGGGGTTGTCGCTTGTTTGTGTTTCCAGCACGGTTGATGCGTGGCCCGCATCAAACAATTTTCTTTCCAGTTGATAAGCGATGTCCAGACTATTTTTACCTGCTAGATTAATCGCGGTTGCTTTTTGACTGAATCGGGCAGCTCTTTCATCAGCACAAACACAGCTTAAATCTGCTGTATTACTGCCGCCCGTAATCATGCCAGCCCCGACTGTAACATTACTCAGACGGTCAATAATAATAAAAGCACCGGTGCCTTTGTTTTGCTGATAGTTGTCGAACACGACAGGAGCATTGACTGTTACACTGCAAGAAGCGATTTCATTGAGTTTTAATTCATTGGCATCATGGTGCTCCAGAGTATTAACATCAATTCTATAGTTAATAGCAGAGATACTGCCTGAAACACTGCGTGTAGCCAGTTTAATAATATATTGGCGACCTGGTACCATGGTTTTTTCATCCATCCAGACCAGGGTGGCATTAAATTTATCTGCAATTTGGGGTGGAATGGTGTCATTGCCGATAATCACATCACCTCGGCTAATATCAATCTCATCTTCCATTGTCAAGGTGACGGCTAAAGGCGCAAAGGCTTCTTCTAAATCGCCATCATAAGTGACTATAGATTTAATTTTGCTAGTTTTTCCAGAGGGTAAAACAGTGATTGAATCACCTTTATGAAAAACACCGGATGCAACGGTACCACAAAAACCACGAAAATCCAGATTGGGGCGATTCACATATTGCACCGGAAAACGTGCATCTGAAAAATTATGGTCATTTGAGATTTTGATGGTATTGAGTGTTTCCATCATGGCTTTACCCGTATACCAAGGCATATTCTCACTTTTATTGACTACATTATCGCCATCCAGCGCAGACATTGGAATAAAGTGTATGTCATCGATCCCCAAGGTGCTGGTAAAATCAAGATAATCCTGTTTTATCTTGTTATAGCTTGCTTCACTGTATTCAATTAAATCCATTTTATTGATGGCGACAATAATATGTTTAATTCCCAGCAAAGAAGCGATAAAACTATGCCGTTTAGTTTGGGTTTGTACTCCAAAGCGTGCATCAATTAGGATAACGGCTAAATCACAAGTGGATGCACCGGTTGCCATATTGCGGGTATATTGTTCATGTCCCGGTGTGTCTGCAATAATAAACTTGCGGGTCGAAGTAGAGAAATATCGGTAAGCTACATCAATAGTAATACCTTGTTCTCTTTCTGCCTGAAGACCATCTACTAGTAAAGCCAGATCAATTTTGCCTGCACCGGTCGTGCCGGATTTAACACTATCTGCTTGTACAGCAGCAAGTTGATCTTCGTAAATC
>CAZNGU010000525.1:0-2276 GCA_964572325.1 uncultured Methylomarinum sp. | reverse complement strand
GAAACCAAAATCCTGCGTCAAACTTTCGTATATTATTAAATTCTCGTTCCTAAGGTAAACTAACCAGTTCAGGAGCTTGCCAATGCTCATCTTTATGCTCGGCTATCACCGTAGTATAAATGCCTCCACGTACATTGAATACAGCACGGATGCGGATAAAATTTGGGGCAATAGCCTTAACAATATCATCCAGCATTTCATTGGTGACGGCTTCATGAAATGCGCCTTGCTCCCGGAATGACCACATATAAAGCTTAAGCGCCTTTAATTCTACACAAAGTTTATTGGGTACATACTCAATAGCAATGGTGGCAAAATCAGGTTGCCCTGTCATTGGACAGAGACAAGTAAATTCCGGTATATCAATGCGGATGGTAAAATCACGTCCGGGTTTGGGATTTTCAAAGGTATCAATACTTTTGCTGGGTCGAGTGCTCATGCTTTAGATATAAAAAATAAAAAAATGTCGAATATCACCTGCAATTGGTGAATAATACGCGACTTGTTTTCAAAAACTATGGGATATTCTACCAGTAATGAAGCTGGATAAAATCAAACTTTCTGGGTTTAAATCATTTGTCGATCCGACCACCATTATCATTAAAGGTAATTTAACGGCTTTGGTTGGCCCCAATGGCTGTGGTAAATCGAATATCATTGATGCTGTGCGCTGGGTGATGGGCGAGAGCTCAGCCAAACACCTGCGGGGTGGGCACATGAGCGATGTTATTTTTAATGGTTCATCCGGTCGTAAACCTGTCAGCATGGCTTCGGTTGAATTAATTTTTGATAATAGTGAAGGCAAGGTGGGTGGAGAATATGCAAAATACAGCAGTATTTCAATTCGCAGACAAGTGAATCGTGAAGGTGTGTCTTATTATGCATTAAACGGTACCCGTTGCCGGCGTAAAGATATTACTGATTTATTTTTAGGTACCGGCCTGGGTGCTAGAAGTTATGCGATTATTGAACAAGGCACCATTTCTAGAATGGTCGAATCCAAGCCTGACGAGTTACGGGTTCACATTGAAGAAGCCGCTGGCATCTCAAAATATAAAGAGCGCAGGCATGAGACAGAAACACGGATGCGCCATACCCGTGAGAATCTTGAACGGCTGGATGATTTACGAGAAGAAGTAGAAAAGCAACTGGCTAACCTAAAAAAACAAGCAGAAAAAGCAGAAAAATTTACCCACTTAAAAAAACAGGAACGCCAGTATAAGCGTGAATTATTAGCCATTCGCTGGAATAGCCATCATCAAAACTCCGAGCAATTAGACAGTAAATTAAAAGAAATCGCTACTGAGCATAACCGTTTGTTTGTCTTGTTAAGAGATGCTGAAAGGACAATTGACGCCAAACGAATACAGCAAAAAGAACAACAACAGCTTTTAGATGCCATACAAGAGGACTATTATCAAATAGTGACAGAAGTCAGTGGTTTGCAACAAGCAATTAAACACAATGAAACCAGTCACCAGGAAACTGTGATTGAAATTGATCGTTTAAAACAGCAAGCAGAACATTCAAATAAGGAATGCGAACAGGATAAATTGCAATTAGCAGAAATTAAAGAAACATTGCTGGAGGCAGAACAGCAACACATTATTCTTGAAGAACAATTAGCAGAAAAAGTAATAATTAAAGAAACGATAGAAGAAGCACAAGCCGCCTGGCAAAAACAATGGGAAGAATATATAAGCGAAAGTTCGCAGTATAAGGAGCAGGCTGAAGTAGAACGGGTCAAGCTTTCCCAGTTAAATAAGCAATCTCAACAATTTCAGCAACGGCTGGAAAAACTTCAGCTGGAACGTAATGAATTGTCCAGTACAGATTTAAAGACAGAAATTGAATCCCTGGATAGCAGCATTGAATTAATCGAAACCGATAGAGAAGATTTGCAACAACAGCTTGAAGCAATCTATCAGCAGATTATTCAGCAACGCCAGCAACTTAAAGAGCAACAAAACCAGTTGCATCAATATCGTTCTGAATTACATCCAATGAATGGCAAAATAACGTCTCTGGAGTTGTTACAGCAACATGCTATGGGAAAAGATAAAAAGAAGCTACTGCAATGGCTGGAGCAAATGGATTTATCCCAAAACCAGCGTCTGGCAGAGTTTCTTGACGTTGAAAATGGCTGGGAAACAGCGGTAGAAACTGTCTTGAATAGTTATTTGGAAGCCATTTGTGTGGACAATATTGAGCATGTAATACAAAAGCTGTCTACCCTTGAAGAGCAATCTCTTGTTTTGTTTCAAGCGGATACCGGG
>CAZNGU010000524.1:0-2279 GCA_964572325.1 uncultured Methylomarinum sp. | reverse complement strand
AGCATCCGGTTTGAGAAACCCCATTCGTTATCGTACCAGGATAATACTTTAACCAGGCGGCCATTGAGTACTTTAGTTAATGATTTATCGTAAGTAGATGAAGCTGGATCATGGTTAAAATCAATAGAAACTAGAGGTTTCGCATTTATATTTAAAATACCTTTTAAAGGCCCTTCTGATGCAGCAGTCAGGATTTCGGTCACTTCATCTACCGATGTATCACGACTTGCTGTAAAGGTTAAATCTACTATTGATACGTTGATTATAGGTACACGCATGGCAAAACCATCCAGTTTTCCAACTAAGGCAGGAAGCACTAAACCAACCGCAGCTGCTGCACCTGTTTTTGTAGGAATCATAGACTGTGTTGCAGAACGAGCACGTAATAAATCAGGATGATAAACATCACTTAAAACCTGATCATTTGTATAGGCATGAATAGTTGTCATCAAACCTTGCTCAACACCCACAGTTTCTAATAAAGGCTGGATTAAAGGTGCTAAACAGTTAGTGGTACAAGAAGCATTGGAAATCACTGTGTCAGATGCTTTTAAGGTATTGTGGTTAACACCATATACAATGGTTGCATCAACATCTGCGCCACCTGGAGCAGAAATAATCACTTTTTTAGCACCTGCTGCAATATGAGCAGACGCTTTTTCTTTGCTGGCAAAAAAACCAGTACATTCATGTACAACATCAACACCTAAGTCGCCCCAAGGCAGTTTTGACGGGTCTCTTTCCGCAAGCACTTTAATTCTATCGCCATTAACGATTAAATCTCCAGCATCAACACTGACTTCACCAGGAAATTTGCCATGAGCAGAGTCATATTGTGTTAAATGTGCATTTGTTTCAGCATTGCCCAAGTCATTAATCGCAACGATCTGAATTTCATCCGTACGATTTGACTCATAGAGTGCACGAAGTACATTACGTCCAATACGACCATAACCATTGATTGCAACTTTAATTGCCATTCTTTATATCTCCAAAGGATTGAGTTTGAATTTCGAAAATCCTTTGATTATATCAAAAAGTATAAATCCATGCTTAATTTAAGCACGTCCATTCCACATGATTTTACCAAGATATAGATCTGTTAAACGCAATACCATAAACTATCCTTGCACTTTTAGACATGTAGCTATACTCTTCTCTCAATTGTTAATCATTGGAACTCATTCATGAAAAGGCGTGATTTTATACAGAAAGCAGGTATAGCTTCAGTTGTTGGAAGCAGCCTTGTTTTACCCAAACTAGCGAAGGCATCCACTCAGTTTAAGTGGAAAATGGTCACAGCATGGCCTAAAAATTTCCCAGGACTCGGTACCAATGCCAATTTATTGGCTAAAATGATTACTGAAATGAGTGGCGGCCGTATTAAAGTAAAGGTCTATGGCGCCAAAGAGCTTGTTCCTGCATTTGAAGTATTTGATGCTGTGGCTAAAGGTGTCGCAGAAATGGGGCATGCCGGTGCTTATTATTGGAAAGGAAAATCCGAAGCCACTCAATTTTTTTCTGCCGTACCTTTTGGTTTAACGGCACAGGAGATGAATGCCTGGCTCTATTATGGTGGCGGGCTTGAGCTATGGCGAGAGCTATATAAACCTTTTGGGCTTATTCCTGCACCTACAGGCAACACAGGGGTTCAAATGGCTGGCTGGTTTAATCGAAAAATTAATAATATTGACGATTTAAAAGGCTTAAAAATGCGCATACCCGGCTTGGGTGGAGAAGTATTACGCCGCGCGGGAGGTACTACGGTTAATATGCCCGGCGGAGAGTTATTTACTTCTTTACAGTCTGGCACACTCGATGCCACTGAATGGGTGGGCCCCTATAATGACCTGGCCTTTGGCTTTTACAAAGTGGCTAAATACTATTACTATCCGGGCTGGCATGAACCCGGCTCAACCATGGAAGCATTAATCAACGAAAAAGCGTTTAATGAGTTACCTAACGATTTACAACAAATTGTTTTGATGGCCTGTAAAGCTGCCAATATGGATATGATCTCGGAATACACGGCGCGAAATAATCAGGCTCTGGATACACTGGTAAACAAACACAAAGTACAAGTATTACCCTTACCTGATGATGTTCTAAAAAAATTAAAAGTGTTGGCTGATGAAGTCGTCAATGAATTAGCCACTAAAGATGCCTTATCGAAAAAAATCTTTGATTCTGTGATGAGCTTCAGGACTCAAGTAATCCAATGGGGTGCCATTTCTGAACAGGCGTTTTTAAAAGCAAGATTGCTTTAAAGTATTTCTTTT
>CAZNGU010000523.1:0-2279 GCA_964572325.1 uncultured Methylomarinum sp. | reverse complement strand
TGGTAAGTGAGTTCATCGCTACTTTGTTCAGAAAAATTTTCAGCCCTTAAGACCTGATCTTTTGTTATGGCGTTACTTAGTTGATAGGGCTTTCCCAAATAAAACAGCCGGTATACATTGTACTTGCCCTCGTTTTTCAACCAGGTAGCTGTGCTTACCATAGGTAATGATTCCAGATAGTTAGAAACAAGTTCCCGTGTGGAGGCTTTCTTTATATTAGCAATTTTTATAATAGTAGATTCAAGCTTCTGACTACTTGATTTAACCGCATAATATTTTGATAAATTGTCATAAATGCCTTGAAATCCATTTAAGGCGACATCTTTGATAACACCACACTGACTTTTCCATTGCTTGATTTTACCATCAAAATACAAAGTCCATTCAGCCTTCCAGCAGTGGTCTTTTTTTACTATTTTTCCTGCTAGCGTTGAAACAACATCATAACGAGAGGAAATTTCCAGTAAATGTTCTGAATAAGCACTTAAAACATCACTTATACTTATAATGCGTTTTTCTTGCAAATCTTGTAAAGGATAAATAACAGGTAAGGATTTTTGGCGAGAAGCGGCGGTCATTGCGGCATCTACTTCAGGCATTGAACTGGCATCAAAAAACCGTTTTTTGCCATCTTTTTCAACAACTAGCCAGACCAGTGTGCGGTTTCTTATTTCATTCCAAAACTGTAGCCTGCTTGAGCGTAAAATATCAACAAGTAATGTCTCGTTAAATAACACTCGGATTAACCGTGCACTGTTATTTTCTGTTTTATTTGAGCTGACCAGAGCATATTGAAATTCACTGACATATTGTTCAGGCTTAGCCAGAATCATTTGTACCGTGCTACCCTGCAAACTGTTACCGGCCAGAACACGGGATAATACAATTTCTAACGCTTGTTTAGTGGCCGCTTGCTTGTCTTGAGGTAAGTCACTTTTAGCGATCACTTCCGCTTCAAATAAGCGGTCAATTTCGACAGCGGCCAAATTTTGGCTGAGGCATATCCAGCAAATCAATAGAGCTCTAAAAAGCATTTTCATATCCTTCACACAAATAGAGAGATGTCTTGTACAATATCGGTAGTTTTAGCATTAACTTTAGAAAGAGAAGATTACATTGAAGCAAGAAGATCAGGAAAGCCTGGATTATAAAAGTGCAGGGGTCGATATTGAAGCAGGCAATGAACTAGTTGAACGGATTAAACCGATTGCTGCAAAAACTAGACGACCGGGTGTTATGACTGGCTTAGGTGGCTTTGGTTCATTGTTTGAATTACCTTTAGATCGTTATAAAAAACCTGTATTGGTTTCGGGGACAGATGGCGTAGGGACTAAATTAAAATTGGCTGTCGAGTTAGGTATTCATGACACGATAGGTATAGACCTGGTTGCTATGTGTGTGAATGATATTGTCGTGCTAGGTGCGGAACCGTTGTTTTTTTTAGATTATTATGCAACCGGCAAACTGGATGTTGATATTGCAAGTGCTGTTATTAAAGGTATTGGTAAAGGCTGTGAACTAGCTGGTGCCGCTTTGGTTGGTGGAGAAACGGCAGAAATGCCAGGCATGTATTCAGGCGATGACTATGATCTTGCTGGCTTTTGTGTCGGCATTGTAGAAAAAAATCAGATTTTAGATGGCAGTCAGCTTAAAGCCGGCAATAAAATAATCGGGATTGCTTCTTCAGGCCCTCATTCCAATGGCTATTCTCTGATTCGGAAGATCATAGAGAAAGATCATGTGCCTTTATCCGATTCTATAAATAATAGGTCTTTAGGTAAAGCTTTACTTGAGCCTACAAAAATTTATGTAAAATCATTGCTGGAGTTATTAAAAACCATACCAGTACATGCTTTGGCACATATAACGGGTGGTGGCATTACCGAAAACTTGCCCAGAGTATTATCTGAAGGGCTGAACGCTGCAATAGATTTGAACAATTGGCAGTTTCCTGAGATTTTTAAATGGTTACAAACTCATGGTAATATTTCTCTAGCTGATATGTTATCCACATTTAACTGTGGTATTGGAATGATTGTTTGTGTGGATGCCCAGGATGAAGCTGAAACAATAAGAATATTGGCAGAGTTAGGTGAAACTGTTTTTACTATTGGTGAAATAATAACTGCTTCTGGTAAGCCTGAAGTTGTTTATACACCTTGAGACTGTGAACGAGAATATAGAATTGCATTTATCTGAATAAAAGTAGGATGCGCTGAGATGTGCTTCGTTCCTCACACATCCTACTTTTAAATAGTGGTGGAGCGGGGAGTGTGGCT
>CAZNGU010000522.1:0-2285 GCA_964572325.1 uncultured Methylomarinum sp. | reverse complement strand
GTGGAGCCAAAAGACCCGTCAGAATTCGGGTATTATTGAATCCTCGTTCCTTAAGTCAATAGTATTGCTTCAGAGGGCTAATATATATCCGTCAATACAGCATGGGTGCGGCACTAGCACTCCATCAATGCTGTATTGATGGATATGACATGTTTAGCTGCCAGGCGCACCCGCGTGAACCAGCAAGCTAAATTTCAAGAGTGAAACAAAACTCCTACTTCTGCGGCACAGGATGCAGAAGTGTCCCTATTTGTATTTTCACGAAAACTGTCACTGCCATTAAATTAAGCCGTAGCTCGTATGAAGCAAGGCGTATGAAATAAAATGGGTAGATGTTCAAGTAATTTTATGCACGTTTCTTAATTTATTCTACAATACTCTGTATGACTCCCATTAAAATCAGTAAAGTCAATTTCTCACAATACATCCCTATTTTAAGCTGGATAAAAACTTATAATAGAGAAGATTTTAATGGCGATATTTTTGCCGGTATTATTACCGCTATTCTATTAGTTCCACAAGGCATTGCTTATGCCATGCTGGCTGGCTTGCCAGCTGAAATGGGTTTATATGCCAGTATATTGCCACCCGCTATTTATGCTTTTTTAGGTACAAGCAAAACCTTGTCTGTAGGGCCTGTGTCAATTGCTGCAATTATGATAGCCAGTGCTTTATCTGCGCCAGAGATTAGTGCCTTGGGAGGTACAGTCGAAAATGCCATTATTCTAGCTGTAGAAGGTGGCTTGATTTTATTGTTAATGGCTGCGTTGCGTATGGGGGGCTTGGTCAACTTTATAAGTCACCCCGTGTTAACAGGGTTCACCAGTGGTGCTGCAATTCTGATTGTATTCAGTCAGATTCCCCATTTACTGGGCGTATCCAAGCAGCATTGTAGTTTTGACTTCAACTGTTATAGTGATGTCATCTCTCATTTTAATGGCTATACATTATCGCTAGGTTTTTTTAGCCTGGCTTTTTTATTATTTTTTGCGATACCTCTTTTGACGGTTCTTAAAAAAATAGGTGTAAAAAAGGCGGTTATTACAGGGGTGAGCAAATCAGCACCATTACTAGTTGTTGTGGTAACAACTGTTGTGGTTTCTATTTATCAATTAGCAGATCAGCATAATGTTGCCATAGTGGGGCAAATTCAATCAGGTTTTCCTGTCATCAATTTGTCCTTTTTGGATGGACTTAATCAATGGAAAGCACTTGCTCCAAGTGCTCTTTTTATTGCTATTATTGCTTATGTAGAAAGCGTTGCGATTGCAAAAGTGACAGCAAAGGTAAGGAATCAAAAGATTAATCCTAATCAGGAATTAGTGGCTCTGGGTGCGGCCAATATAATGACTGCATTTTCTGGCGGCATGTCTGTAGCAGGTGGCTTTAGCAGAACGATGGTGAACTTTTCTGCAGGTGCCCGTACTCAGATGTCCATGCTGTTTGCAGTAGTCATGTTGAGTGTGGCAGTCATATTTTTTACCGAGCAGTTTACCCATATTCCAAAAGCAACTTTGGCTGCGATAATTCTTATTGCTATTTTTCCTTTAATAAAGCTGAGCGATATTATTATAACCTGGAAATATGATTCTGGTGATGGTATAGCAGAGTTGGTTACTCTACTAGGCGTGTTGATTTTAGGAATTGAAGAAGGTATCGCATTAGGTGTCGGCATAACTATTTTGAGTTATCTGCGAAGAACTAGCAGGCCACATATCGCCATTGTTGGACAGATTGAAGGAACAGAACATTTTAGAAACATAAACCGGCATCAGGTGAAAACCTGTAACAGCCTATTACTAATACGGATTGACGAAAACATCAGTTTTGCCAATGTCAACTATATTATTGATTTTGTAGAGCAGGAGTCTATCAACAATCCAGAGCTAAAAAATGTAGTATTAATTTTTTCATCGGTAAGCTATATCGATATGACTGCATTTGAAGCTTTGGAAAACCTTATCGACTCTCTAAAAAACAAATCTGTTGTGCTTAATCTAGCTGAAGTTAAAGGTCCGGTTATGGATAAACTGAAACAAACAGACTTTCTTCATCATTTAAAACCAGGAAAAGTTTATTTTCAGACTATTGAAGCGGCTGAAACCTTGAGTAATTCTTAGGGAGATGAAAACAAATAACCATCCAATATTGGGCAATTATTTATTTCCAGTTCCCTCGGTTCTTTGCTTGGGCAGCATGTATACTTTGCGCGGTCACGGATGCGGATTTCTAAGGACTGAGTTTTAGCCGATAGCTGCGTTGCTGAACTAGTTACGTAGCTTGCT
>CAZNGU010000521.1:0-2295 GCA_964572325.1 uncultured Methylomarinum sp. | reverse complement strand
TCACTAGCGCTTAATCTGAAAAACCTTTCCTTTGTATTTAACAACGATGCTATTCTCCCGAATTTCTTTAAGCACCATACCCTCTAAAACCTGCCCGCCTATAAATTTTTTTTTCATATCTACCATGATAAAACGAGCTTTCTTTTCTTTAGTATAAGCAAATACATTAATATCTAATTCAGGGACTTTACTAAAAAATTCATAAGGCAGTTCTTTCAGAAACGGAATGCTTTCCGTTTTAGCTTTTTTATCCGTCTTACTAGCTTTAACAGCCCCCACTGCCGTGGCTAATTTTGTTATAACCGGCGCAAGTTCTGTTTGTTTTTCAATTACTTTCTCAGGCTTTGTTTCGCGTTTATTTGTGTCAATTTTAGTAATGGCAAGTTTGGCTTTTGGCTTACGCTGTTTAATCTTTTCAGCAATAGAAATTTGCTGCTGTGTTTTTTTTATTTTAACTTGCTCGGGAGCAGAAACAGGGCGCGAATCTTTAAATACCGTCACAGGTTTTTCTGAAGCTTGAGTAGTTTTCTCAACTTTTTCAGCCTGCTCTGGCATATCATCTTTGAGCAGAGTAGAGATAATGAAACCGAGAAAAATCATATTCACAATAATTAAAACAATAAGCCAAAGTGAGCTTTTTTTCTGCTGCGGCTCATTTCTTTCAAGAATACTTGTTTCCAGAGTTTCCGGCTGACTTCGTTTTCTTTGCTGCTCTGATTTTCTAAGTGCATTTAAAATATAAGACATATTTATTCAATAGTAAGTTTGGGCGAAGCATTTTGTGGATCATTATTGTTTAAATGAATAAATGTTCGAGGGCCAACAATGCCATCAGTAGTCAAAAAATGCTGTTGCTGAAAAGCAATAACCCGGGCTTTCAAATTATCGTCAAAATAATCCGGATTAGACAGGCTGTCGTTTTCGTCTTCATTAAAAGAAAATTGTTTCCGTATCCAGGGCACAGCCTCAGAATCCCTGTCGGGGTATACGCTACTAATTGTTGCAACAGGGGGCTGCCATAATGTTAAATAATAACCTTCCCAATAAGCTAAAAGTTGCGCAATGGGAAATGATAGCTTTGGGGCTTCATAAAACACAGCTCGCCCTTGTTTTAAGCCGGTCAAGACAGCATAAAACTTTTCCGAGTCTGTTGCTGTAAACTCCATCATAACAGGACGATTGAGAGAGACCAGATTATCCCAGTCAGACTCATCAAACAAACACTTCAAGCCTGTACTCTCTATTTTCTGACAGTTTACTGGTTCCGGCAGTTCTTTTTTCCATAATTTTACAAGTATTGAAGTGCTACTATCAATAGAGTTGCTCTGTTGACGGATGAATGTATTAAAATCCACAGCCGCAAACAATCTTTTCTCTTTTAAACTCACAGGAGGAACTACTTGTTGGATTAAAGCCTGAATTTTTTCAGGCTTTGCTTCCAGCTTATCGGGCTGCCATTTTAGGATAAACCCTGTCAGTATGATTAATGTCAGCCCTCCCGGGAGAATGTATTTTAATATCCTTGAAGACTTCTTCTTATTAAAAACTTCTTTGGCTGCCTGCTTGATTATTTTTTTTGTGACAATAGCTGAATTAAATACATAAGCGCCTAATAAGGCTCTGTCACATAAAATATTAATTAAACGAGGAATTCCCTGTGACAATTTGAATACTTCACGAATAGCAGCCCGATTAAAAATATCTGCATGACTTCCACAAACTGATAATCTATGCTTTATATACCTTTCTGTTTCTGACAAAGATAAGGGCGTTAAATGGAAACGTGCAGTAATACGCTGGTTAAGTTGCCGTAATTCTGGTTGTTCCAGCAATTGTTTTAATTCCGGCTGACCGATCAGAATAATTTGTAATAACTTGGTCTTGCTGGTTTCCAAATTGGTTAACAGGCGGATTTGTTCCAACACATCCAGACTTAAATTTTGCGCCTCATCAATCATTAATACTGTGCGCTTACCCTTAGCATGGGCTTCAAGTAAATACTGATTTAAGCAGTCAACTAAATTTTTCAGACTCTGCTTTTCTTTGTCATATTCTATTTGCAATTCATCACAAACAGTTGCCAGCAGTTCAATTGCATTTAATTTTGGATTTAAAACCAGGGCAATCTCTATATTTTCAGGTAATTGCTGCAACAGGCAATGACACAGAGTTGTCTTGCCTGTACCCACCTCACCGGTTAATGCAACAAAACCACCCCCTTGATTAATACCGTATAAAAGGTGCGCCAGGCCTTCCTGGTGATGCTCGCTCATAAAAGTAAAATGAGGATCAGGG
>CAZNGU010000520.1:0-2296 GCA_964572325.1 uncultured Methylomarinum sp. | reverse complement strand
TCTAATAAGCTTGAAGTTTCTACATTTTGTTGTATTAAGCCGGCATTAGCCTTTTTTAACTCTTCAGTTAACCGACTATTCTCCAGACGCAATTCATTTTGTTCGAAAGCTTCTTTAATCGTTGTTCTTATTTGGGTGTCATCCCAGGGTTTAGCCAAGAATTTATAGATATTACCTTCATTAATAGCTTCGGTAATGGTGTCAAGATCAGAAAACCCACTCAGTACAATACGCGTAATATCTGGATATTTTTGCTTTACCTTTGCTAAAAACTCAATTCCAGTCATCACAGGCATTCGATGATCAGAGACAATAACATTAACTTGCTCATGCTCTAATATTTTCAGGGCCTCAGCGCCACCCTCAGCTAATAAAATAGTATACCCATCTTTACGTAATAAGCGCTTAAGGGCTTTTAGTATATTGGGTTCATCATCAACTAGAAGTAATATTCTATCTGTCATAACGGCTTTAAGCATTTGGTTTCATAGCTATAAACTTACCACCGCTTAAAAATGGTAGGGCGGACTTCAGTCTGCAATAATTACCATACCCCCCCCTATGGCGAACTGAAGTCCGCCCTACAATCGCTTGTTTTTTATTTCTTTCAACACTTCAATTCGTGCTTTTTCGATAGGAAGGTGTCTATTCTTTAATAACAACTGATCAAATTTAATACGACTTTCTTTTCCTGTATGAGAACAATCTCTTAAAACAACTCATAGCTTATTTCATACACGTTCCATTTTGGATCGAAAAATTCTTTTCTTTAAATAAGACCAAACAGGCTTTTACTATAGTTTCATCAAAAGAGACACCGGCATGCTGTTCAATTTCTGATAATGCTGCATCAATACCTAATCCTTTGCGATAGGGTCTATCAGAACTCATTGCATCAACAACGTCAGCAACCGCTAATATTTTTGCCTCAATACATATCTCATCAGCTTTACACGCATTTGGGTAACCAGAACCATCAATGCGCTCATGATGTTGCAAAATAGCTTGGGCTATTGGCCAAGGGAATTTAACATCTTTAATGATATCGTAACCTACCTGAGCATGTGTTTTGATTAAGCCAAACTCGGCATTAGATAGTTTTGACGGTTTATTCAAAATTTCCGAAGGTAGGTAAATTTTCCCAATATCATGAATAGCCGCCGCCTGATAGATACCTTTAACCATATCTTCATCAAGGCCTAATTCTTTGGCTATTGCTTTTGCAATACGGGCACAATTATTTTGATGTCCTGCTGTATAGGGGTCACGTTTTTCTAAGGCTGAAGAAACAGCTTTAATCGTTGCTTCAAAAGATTCAAGTAATTTTTGTTCTACTTCTTTACGTTTATTAATATTAATTAATGCGCCTAATATACGCACTGCCTTGCCTGTAGAGTCATATTCAATAGTGCCATTATCTTCAAACCAAACTATGTTTTCTCCATCATCATGGTTTATTCGATATTCAAGTTGAAATGCTGTTTCTTGTTCTTGTGCTGAGGTTAATATTTGCATTTTTACCGTAGCTTCATCCTCTTGATGAATACATTCATACCAATTTAGCTTTCCCTTATTGAATTGTTGTTGATCAATTCCAGTAAGTTGCTGGGCTTTAGAATCTAAAAACAAAAGTTTTAAATCAGGAAGAGATGTTTCATATATCGCAGCAGGAACAGCTTCAATAATATGCTTTAAACGCTGCTCGTTATTAGTTACCTTAACTTCAAGATTGGTGTTTTGTTCACGGAGATAATGTTCTGCTTGGGTTACTAATAAATGGGTTTTTATACGCGCAAGAAGAATCGTAGGTCTTATTGGTTTTACAATATAATCAACAGCACCTAAACCTAAACCTTTTTCCTCATCCTCAATAGCTTCTGATGCAGTCACAAAAATAACAGGAATATCATGAGTCTCTGGGATTTGCTGTAACTTTTCAAGGACTGTATAGCCATTCATATCAGGCATTTGTATATCAAGTAGTATTAAATCTGGGCGCGGATCTGAATTTACAATTTCCAAACACCTAGCACCTGAGTTTGCTGCACGTACAGTATAATTTTGGGTTAGAATTTTACTCATTACCGTTAAATTTACGGCTTCATCATCAACTATTAAAATTGTTTCTACTTTATTCGTCATATTTCATCATATTTTAAGAGCTGTTTTTAATTGTAGTGCATAACATTGCTTCTGTCAGCCCTTACCCTTTATCTTTTATAGTTTATACTTTAAACTCGGTGTTCCAGTTTTTAATTGTTGCTTTTGTGAAGTGCTGAAAAATAGCGTGATAGAG
>CAZNGU010000519.1:0-2297 GCA_964572325.1 uncultured Methylomarinum sp. | reverse complement strand
TGGGGGCATGCCTGTCGGTGCTTTTGGCGGAATTCAAAAAATAATGGAACAATTAGCACCTTTAGGCCCGGTTTATCAAGCAGGTACCTTATCTGGAAACCCAGTGGCAATGGCGGCTGGTTTAAAAACCCTGGAATTAATTTCCCAGACTGGTTTTTATGAGATATTATCAGCAAAAACTGAGCAATTTGTCGCGGCTATTCAAAGTGAAGCCAATCTGGCCGGTATTCCCTTTTCTGTCAATCAAGTAGGTGCTATGTTTGGGCTATTTTTTACCGATGAAGTAAAAGTTAGTCAATTCTCACAAGTTATGCAATCAAATCAGGAACGTTTTAAACACTTTTTTCATGGCATGTTAGAGCAAGGCATTTATCTGGCACCTTCTGCATTTGAAGCCGGTTTTGTTTCTGCTGCACATAGTGATGCAGATATTGAACAAACAATCAATGCGGCAAGTACTGTTTTTAAAACTTTGTAATGGATAATTATTTGTTATTTGCATTGCTGGCAATAGGGCTATTGCTTATTGTCATCATTGCACTTTACTATTATAAACAGCAGGCATTCTTACAATATCAGGCAAATATTTTAGAGCTGGAGATTAATTTAAATGATATTAAGATAGAAAATCAGCAACTACACGTTAATCAGGCTGTAATAGAGGAAAATTTAAAGTTACGGAAAATTCAAGAGGCTGAATATCAACAAATACAGCAACAATTGCTTCAGAGTCAAACTGAAAATGCTGCGCTTAAAACACGGCTGGAGGAGCAATATAAAAATGCAGAGGAAAAAATAAAACTATTACAGAATGCAGAAAACCAGCTAAAAATCCAGTTTGAAAATTTAGCCCATAAAATTTTTGAGGACCGCAGCAAACAGTTTTCAGAACAAAATAAAACCAGCATGGCGCATATTGTCAGTCCTATTAAAGAGCAGCTGACCGATTTTAAGCAACGCATTGAAGCGGTTTATGATAATGAAACCAAGGATAGGATTTCCTTACGTGAAGAGATTGTATCACTACGCCGTGACACCGAAAAAATGAATCAGGAAGCTTTAAACCTGACAAAAGCACTTAAAGGTGACAAGAAAATTCAGGGTAATTGGGGTGAAATGATTCTGGAAAAAGTGCTTGAGCAATCGGGCTTGCGTAAAGGTATTGAGTATGAAACGCAAGGGGCTTTTCGAGACCAGGACAATAATCTGTTTAAGCCCGATATTATTATTCGTCTGCCGGAAAATAAAGATGTGATTGTGGATTCCAAAGTCTCATTATTGGCTTATGAAGATTATTGTTCCACAGATGATGATAATCAGCGGGTTACGGCATTAAAAGCACATACCAAAGCCGTGAGAGAGCATATTAAAGGCTTGAGTGATAAGGATTATTCAGGTCTTAAAGGTTTGCGTTCACTGGATTTTGTATTGCTTTTTATACCCATTGAAGCTGCGTTTCTTGCGGCATTTCAAGCAGACGAAAAATTATTTAGCGATGCCTTTGAGCATAAAATAGTGGTAGTAACACCTACTACTTTACTGGCAACATTAAAAACGATTGAAAATATCTGGCGCTATGAACGTCAAAATGAAAATGCCAAAATGATTGCCGATAAAGCCGGCACCTTATATGACAAAATTCGAGGCTTTGCTGAAGACTTGGAAAAACTGGGAACTCAACTAAATACCGCGCATAAAACTTATGACAGTGTGATGAATAAATTAACCACAGGAAATGGCAATTTAATCCGTCAGGCAAGCAGTTTTGTTGCGCTGGGTGTAAAAGTAAAGAAGACCCTATCGAAAAGCCTGACTGAGCAAGCAGGGCTTGATGAGATGGAATGATATTATCTCCTGCACCAAAAGGTGAATGCAGAAATAAGAAGGAAATATCTTGCAAGAACTGTTGAGATAATTCATAGCAAAGTTGCAAATGCCATAGTAAGCGTCTTAATTATGCTTGCATTGAGAATGCATACAATAAATGTTAGTGGGGTAAAGAATATGGACAAGGGAAATAAAAGAATCATCTTGTGCTCAGACGGCACCGGTAATCAAGGTGGATTTGGTCAGGATTCTAATGTATATAAGCTGTATAAAAGCATTGAAATACATAATGCCGATATAGAACAATTAACGTTCTATGAGAATGGTGTTGGGACTAATAAAAACAAAATATTTCGCGCCTTATCCGGTGGCCTTGGTTTTGGTTTTGGCCAGAATGTACGTGATCTCTATGAGTTTTTGGCCAGGCATTATCAGATCGGAGATGAAATCTATTTTTTTGGCTTTAGCCG
>CAZNGU010000518.1:0-2298 GCA_964572325.1 uncultured Methylomarinum sp. | reverse complement strand
AACATAATATTCTATTCTGGACAGAAAAAATGGAAGAATTATCGGATATTAGTAGACAACAAGCATTAGCAAAACCCTGCATGAAAGCCTTAATGATAGATCCTCTTTCAGAAAATAAGGAGAGCTTGATTAGCCTGCCTTTAATGCAAGGAAAAAGCATAGAATTAATCAGATATACACATGTTTTACACAATTCAAGTGGCGAGTTTGCTGCTGCCGTGGGCTTGCTTAAAGAGCCGCCGGATCAACTATTGTTTGAACACCCCTTAAGCAAGTCCCATCTAAATTTTTACGGTATTTTAAGTCGCTCACCTACTATGGATCCAGTTTTTCAACTCATTGAAAATGCGGCCACCACAGAAGTGACGGTATTGGTAAGAGGTGAAAGTGGCTCGGGAAAAGAATTGGTGGCAAGAGCTATTCACGATATTAGCGCACGAAAAGAGCAACCATTTTTGGCGATTAATTGCGCGGCTTTGTCGAGTAATCTGCTGGAAAGTGAGCTGTTTGGACATATGCGCGGTGCTTTTACTGGTGCTATAAAAAATCATGAGGGATTGTTCAAAAGAGCGCATGGAGGCACCCTGTTTTTAGATGAAGTGGCCGAATTACCTCTGGAGCATCAAGCTAAATTACTTAGAGTATTACAAGAAAAAAGCTTTATACCAGTAGGGGGCGAACAAGCTATTAATGTAGACGTAAGAATTGTTGCAGCCACCCATCGGGCATTGCGTGAGGAAGTCAAGCAAGGGCGGTTTCGTGAAGATCTGATGTATCGGCTACGGGTAGTGCCTATTTTTATACCCCCCTTAAGAGAAAGAAGAGAAGATATTAATTTATTACTCTGGCATTTTATAAAATTACAAAATAAACACTCTGTAAGACGTATTAAAAAAATTGAACCTGCCGCCATGCGCGTGTTGATGGATCATCAATGGCCAGGGAATATCAGAGAATTACAGAATGTAGTGGAGTATGCTTTTGTAGTAGGCCAGGGTGATCATTTGAATTTGTCTGATTTGCCACCGGAATTCAGAGAACCCCTGCTTTCTGTAAAACCAGTGCAACAAACACTAATGCTCTCGGCCGAAGAAGAAGCAGATTTAATCCGTCAGGCACTAAAACAAAGTCAGGGCAGGGTCACTTTAGCCGCTGAAATTATGGGAATGAGCCGGGCTACTTTTTGGCGAAAACGAAAACTCTATGAAATATAAACTTCTGCAAAACTAATGTTTCATAGATCAAAATTTTGCAAACATTCACATTTGTGTTTTAAAAAATCAACGTAAATAATAAAAAAATTTCTTGACAGGGTTTTAGGCGGTTTTTTGAAATTTTCGGCCGCCTGCATTCTAACCGATATTCATACCCTTTATCATCTCAGTATCAATAAGCATTGATCAATATTCTCTCAAATACTGTCCGACTGTAAGTCATTATTTTAATTGCCTACCTGTGACTACAAGCCGGACACCGTTAGGTTTCGTTATAGGCATTTTCATAAGGCAAGTAAATAGTTCCTTCCTTCTTCAATAAAATTGTCATACGTCTGTAACATTTGTTTCGTATAATTTGTCGGAATTTTGCGACAATTGACGTTGCAAATAAACAACATTGCGTTTTTACCTTCCAGAATACCCGGCAGGAATAATTCTTTGTAAACAAAACCTTAATACTATTAGCGTGTGATTTTATGAAAAAACAAATAATTGCAATAACTTTCAGTTTGATCCTGGGGGGAACACTGCCCCAAACGGCAGTAGCTGATGACAATACCATGATGATGTTAATTGATGCATTGTATGAGAGCGGCTCTATCAAACCAGAAGCATATCAAGCATTACGAAAATCAGTTAAAACTGATATAAAAAAGACTCAAGTCAATATAGCAATGCAAAAGCTAGAAAAAGAGAAAGCTTCAGCGAGTGAACTGGAATTTTCAACTAAAGGGGGACTCAAAGTACAAACCAAGGATAAGCAGTTTAAATTTCAATTTGGGGGTCGTCTGATGGCAGATGCCGCTTTCTTTAGTAACGACAAAGGCTCGGGGCTCAATGATGGTACTGAGTTCAGACGTGCCAGATTTTTTGCAAAAGGTACCTTGTATAATGACTGGCAATATAAGTTGCAGTATGATTTTACCGGTGCAGGCAGTGGCGGTATTCGTGATGCTTACATTAAATACACAGGCTTTAAACCATGGGGTATGCCTTTAAATATTACCGCCGGTAACTTCAAACAAGCATTTGGTCTATCAGAACTTACCAGCTCTCGTTTCATTACCATGATGGAGAGACC
>CAZNGU010000517.1:0-2298 GCA_964572325.1 uncultured Methylomarinum sp. | reverse complement strand
ATGACCAAAACTATGAGTGTTTGGTTTCGGAGGTTATTAAATCCTCATTCCTTAACAATACTACCTGTTGCACCTTTATCACTAAATACCTTGATAACTTCATAGCCTTTAATTTGGGCAAATTGCTTACACCGCGCTTCTTGAGAGCCTAGACCATCGCCTTTCTTTACCTGAGCACTACTTGAAACGCGGCAATAAATAACAGCTTTTTGTGGTTTTGTATCTATCATGGTTACGCCTTTCTTTTGTAAATATCATCATTTGCAGATATTTCATTAAATAGTTCATTCAACTTATTTAGTTCTACTACCTGAAGTCTGTTTCCAGAATCGTTGTTTTTGTTATATCCACAACTTTGAACAAGAAGATCACCAAGTGCGATGTCAATATTGCTTTCAACAAAGCCCCAGATGGTTTGTATAACGTCTTGTTTTTCTATCATGGAAAGGTTTGTTTTCTCAAGAAACGGCAAATATTCTTCATAATCTAAATTCATATTGAAATTCTCACGCAAAACCGCACAGCCAAAGCTGAACAATTAAGTCTACTAGTTGAAGGTGGAGGAATTTATATCAATCCATTAAGTAAAAAGTGGGAAAGGGTGATACTTCAAAATCAAATGCGAGACAGCAATTTGAAGGCGCACGAAAGGTGATATGTTTATTTTTAATAAAGCAATTAACCGCAATGGTCAAGGAATATATTCCTCTTTGGGCGGATTAAATAACTTTTCTCACCGTTTCCCACCTTGCCATTAATTCCTCGCTACCATCTCCATTGTATTTTTTATCTTACAAAGGAGAAATCATGAGTAAAGCACTAACAAAAAAGCTGGTTTATATGAGTGGAAATGCACTTGAACCCGCAAAAGAAGCACCCGCAGCATCAAGTTTCACCAAAAAAATGCTGCATTACCCTGATTCAAAAGAAGCTGCTCAGATTATTTCTGAACATGCCGGCCTTGAATTTGAGCAATCAGAGGGAAAAGACACTGAAAAATTAAAAGCGTTACAAACCGACTTCGATGCTCGTTTTAAAGCGGCTAATGACAGGCAAGAAGCATTGGAGGACAAATGTAAAAACACCAACCAATATATTAAGTCCAATCAAAGCCCCAATCAGGATGAAAACAGCCCAAGCGGATTTTTTCAAATGAGCGGCTATGATCTGCTTTCCATAGCGTTATTGTTCTGTGCAATACCTGTGACTTTATTTATGGGGGCGGCTAATGTGTATTCTAATCTGATGGCCTCCGGTGAAGAGGTATTCTTGAAGCAACCTTATCTGGCTGTTTTTATTGCGATGTTAATGCCCGCAGGGAGCACGGCGATAAAATTCATTTCTAACTTCTTTGATTACCAAAACAGCAAAAAACGCTATGCGCTGTCGATCTATGGTTTAACGGCAATGGCATTATTGACTTGGAGCGTGTTCTTCTCCATCGAGTATACCGGTGTTGCCAGTGGTATTGATTTGAATATAGATGAACACAGCACTATCTACGGTAGTTTACTGGTCTGGATTCAGTTGCTTGCAGAAATGCTGGTCTCAGCGGCTTTGTTTTTGGCTGCTGAGGATATTTACTTGAAATATTCGCCTAATTACTACAGAGAATCGCTGGATTACATTAATGCCAAAAAAGCATTGGATGATCATCAGCCTGCTTTTGAAAAGTTACGCGATCTGCGTTGCCAAAACATAGCTGATATTGCCGTACTGAGTGCTAAACGTCAAATCCACATGAATGAAAGTATGGCTGGCTATATGGCTTTACGTGCACGTTTCAAGCAATTAAATCAATTCTAAGAGGATTTCATCTATGAAAAATTTAAGGATTTATGCATTATTCACAATTTTGTCTTGTGCCATGCTACTGCCTGTAGCACAGGCCAAAGAAGTGCTAGTCGCGATTTCACATTTTCAACAAGATGCAAACTCGCGTATCAGACAATTAATCAGGCAACTGCCTTCGTTAAAACCGGATACGACGGTGACCATCATTGATGGTTTTAATCTGAAGAAAATTGCTCAATTTAATATTCCATCAGGACAATTAAGTCCAAGAGCTATTATTAAACGTAATCGTAAAGCGATTGGTTCATTAATGCGCTTTGCCAAGGCGTCATCTTCTATTCAAATGGACGTGCCATCAACTGAAAACTCTGTCCGTTTACCGCAGTTATTGCATTACATTGGCGAGAATTACTTGCTTGATTCATCCAATGAGTTGGATGTCATTATTTTACTGAAGTTTCCCAGTTTTTCTAAGACAGTATATTAGTAATTGCTAATATTTTT
>CAZNGU010000516.1:0-2302 GCA_964572325.1 uncultured Methylomarinum sp. | reverse complement strand
CAATAACATCTCTCCTCATGTAGCAATTGAAACCAATTCACTTAGTGTAATCATAGAAATGATCCAATTCGGCAAGCTAGCCACTATACTTCCCAATAGTGTCGTCCGCTCACAATGTGGGCTTTATTCCATTGCCCCATCACCTAAACTACCTCACAAAGCAGTTACCCTAATCAGTCGAAAAGAAGGTTACAAGAATCCAGCATGCCATGCTTTTTTAGCACTTGCATCAGAGTGGGCAGAACGCAGATTAGAAGAGACACCCCGACGAAAATTAAATCCCTGCCCTTTTAGAGGTGGAGCTTCTCTGGAAGAAGAACTACTTACCGAGGAAAATGTTGCCGTATAGCGTCAATGTTTGAACACGTCTATTTACACTAGAGCAGCTAGCCTACCTAAACAGTTTCAGTCATCGTATTTTTTAGGATATCTGGCATTGGTCCGCCAGTAGCCCAATCCAGCAACTCGACTGTATGAACAACTGGCGTCTTGGTGCCAGAGGCAATTTGCTTCATACAACCTATATTACCGGCAGCAATTACAGCAGGTTTTTCCATCTCCAACGCCTGAACTTTGTTAGCTTTCAACTGAGAGGAAAGTTCAGGTTTTAACAAACTGTAGGTTCCAGCAGAGCCACAACAGGTATGTGATTCCCGGGGCTCCAATACAGTAAATCCTGCAGCCTTTAATAGTTTTTTTGGTGTAAATCTGATTCGTTGACCAAATTGCAATGAACATGTTGCATGATAAGCAACACGCAAACTGAGGCCTGTTGTGTAATCAAGTTCAATATCAGCTAAAATCTCAGAGATATCCTTCGCGAGAAAAGAAATTTGGCTCGCTTGCTCTGCTAGTACCTCATCTCTAAACATATAACCATAGTCCTTAACCACAGTGCCGCAGCCACTTGTATTTATTACAATTGCATCCAGACCTGCGCCATTCACTTCTTTCATCCAGGCTTGGATATTCCTGGCTGCAGCAATATGACTGTCTTTAACTTTACCCATATGATGCATCAGCGCTCCACAACAACCGGCATCCTGCACAACGACCACTTCGCATCCATGACGACACAAAATACGAATTGTGGCATCGTTAATACTCTGGTTTAGTACTTTTTGCACACATCCAGTCATCAGTGCAACACGCCGTTTGCATTCTCCAAGTGCAGGAAAAACCTGCGGCTCATCATTGGGGCTGGGTGGCATTATTTCATCAGGCACAAAATCAATCATGTTACGAATTCTGCCGGGAATAACGAAAGTCAAAGGTTTTACTAACTGCGCACTACGTAACGCAACTCTAAAGCGGCGAGGATAAGGTAATATTTTTGCCAGCATCCAACGTAATATCCGATCGAAAAATTCTCGCTGATAATTATTTTCGATAAATTTTCGCGCATGGTCTACAAGATGCATGTAATGCACACTTGATGGACAGGTAGACATACATGCTAGACATGACAAGCAATTATCAATGTGGTCGACTGTATTTTTATCAGGTGCCCCCCCTTTTTCCAACATCTCGTTAATCAGATAAATTCTTCCACGAGGGCTATCGTATTCTTCATCCAGCAATTTAAATGTTGGACAGTTATCAATGCAGTAACCACACTGCAAACAAGCCATAAGCTCCACATTGGAGCTAAAAATGTCAGGGTTTGCCAGTTGTTCAGAACTAAAATTTGTCTGCATTTTCCCACCTCACCAATTGCACTGACCCAGAGAATTCTAAAAAAACAGTTTGATATTGAAAAAACACATGGAAATAATTATCTACTCCACACTAAATTCCAATAAAAATTAATTAACTATTTCAAAAAGCACATCAGGAATTCAATTTAATGTTGGAAAATCACACACTAGAAAAATACATGATAGTTTTTACTATCCCTACAAGAACCAAAACGAAAAAAATAGTAAAAACGATACCGCCAATAATAAAATGATTAAAATTCCCCTTCTCGAAATCGCGCTCTCTGTTTGCTTGTGTCTGCACTCCAAAGCTGGCAGCTACAACACTTCCCATAACCGTCAAAAAGGACATTTTTTTCTGATTAGTTATTTTTTCTATCTTCATAATACTTCTAGTAATAATAAAATCGGATAAAGTGTATTTTAGTATATCTCTGTTACATGCATATAGCCAACACGCAATCTGACATTCTAAGCATTTTATAAAATCAAACTAGTAAGGTTCAAAATGATATATAACAACTACAGAGCGCGTATTTAGAGGGCACGTGAAAGGTAAGTTTTTATACTATAACCAGTTTCTATCGACACGATAAGAATAAAGT
>CAZNGU010000515.1:0-2303 GCA_964572325.1 uncultured Methylomarinum sp. | reverse complement strand
ATAGTACCAGCGAGAGTATGGCATATCACCAATTCATTAATAGAGATCTTCATGTGTAAGATGTTGACTTATAAAATATTTCTCGAGTTAGAAGATGTGAGCTAATCATTATTAAATCTATATATAATCAATTTAAGGGTTTTATTAGATTTGAGAGTAATAACCGAATACTTTTATTTAATATTACCGTTACCGGTAATATTCTGCGAGACCTATGCTTTTATTGATTAATTTTCCTATTCATCTATAAAATATTACCGGTAACGGTAATCCCACCTTTTAAATTGTATTTTTAATATAAATATAAAAAATATTACCGTTATCGGTAATACATGTAACTGTTGCAAGAATTTAAAGACAAACCAGTGAGCCACCTACCCCTTAAGACAGGGATAGAGTTGTTACCTTATACATTACACAACCATTTTTTATGTCTTTTTTGAAATTTAAAAACGATTCATCTTGAATCATTCATTCTTTTTTTGCTGTTTTGTACACTAAATTTACACGCCACTAATGGGTTAATAATTACTTTGCTGTGGGTAAATCCGAGTAAAAACAAGGCGTTTAGGTAAACCTCAAACACGTTAATCTTTGGCATTTTCACACCCCTTGTCAATAGCTATATATTTGATAAATAAGGCTTTTTTTAGTTTTTGGATGGTGCTAATATTATGTAAAGAGCAGCACAGCAAGGCGTGTATGGTCGGACAAAGTCCGACCATACAACCTTGCCAAAGGGGTGCCCCTTGTGGAATCCCTTAAGTCAAAAAAAGGTAAAAAGTGAACGATAAAAAACGACATCAAAATGCACGAATCAGTATTCGTGTCACTGATCAAATTAAATCCAGCCTTGAGCGAGAGGCGGAAGAGGCTGGGCTCTCGCTGAGCGGCTTAGTGAAGTTTCGCACGCTTGGTAAAACAGCTGCTGTTTTACCAACTGGGCAAAAAAGAATCTCAGCTGATCTAAGCTTGCTTAGAAAAATTTTAGGAGAACTGGGAAAAATTGGTAGTAATCAAAATCAGATCGCAAAAAAATTGAATTCAGGAAATCATTCTGAAATTGAAAAAACAGGCCAGCAAGTGATTCAGTGGAAACTTGAATCAATCCGTAAAGATATTTTGATCGCGCTTGGAATAATTAAAGATGATTATTAAATCGTCCCAGCGTGCCGGAAGTCGTGAGTTGGCCAAACATTTAAGTTCCGTGGAAAACGAAACTGTACGAATTGTTGGTACCCGGGGAGTTTTAGCCGAGTCAGTCCAAGGAGCTCTGCAAGAATTTGAAGCTATAGCCATGGCCTCAAATTGTAGGAAACACTTATTCCATGTGTCAGTTTCTCCAGATATGTCAGTGCATATGTCAGATGAAGGCTGGGAAAAAACATGGTTGTTGCACGAAGAAATAAATAAGTTGAAAGGTCATTCTTTTATTGAAGTTGAGCATGTTAAAAATGGCAGAGCCCACAGGCACAGAGTGTATGAGCGTGTAAATTATGAAACAGGTAAAGCGGTTAATTTAAGCTGGACTCGGCTCAAGAATGAGCGTCTAGGTCGAACAATGGAAGTCATGTTGGGTCACCCAATCACCCAAGGTAAATTCAATAAATCAGTTATCAAACATTTAAACAAATCAGGTTTTAAGTATGTAGCGGCCAAAATTGAAGAGTCAGGAATTACAGAGCGTGACCCACGCGTCACACGTTACACGCACGGTGAAGCACAACAGATTAAACATTTCGATCTTGATTCTGCACGTTGTAAAATCTCTGATGCATGGGCACAGTCAGATAGCCCCCAAGCCTTCAAGGCTGCTCTACGGTCACAAGGGTACGAGCTTGCCGATGGGGATAAAGCGGGTGTTCCCGTGGTCATTGATCGTGAAGGCCATGTTATTCCTCTTCAACGATCGATCAATGTTCATCGAAAGCTGGGTGGCCTGCCAACCATCAAAAAAAAAGAATTTATGCTAAAAATAAAATACCCACTCCCAGATTTAGATTTTGTAAAAGAAAGCCAAATAGATAAACAACACCTCTTATCACGCCAGCAAGCCGATCAAAAAGAGGATTTAAAAATGGAAACTCAAGTACAAAAACAAACAGAAAAAGTAAACATACCCCATACCGGTAGAATTAAAAAGCGCCAGGCGACATCGAAAGAGAATATAAGTGATAAAGAAAAATTATTGACGGCAGAATATGGATTCGATTTTAATTCTGAACTTTCTCGATATTGGCATGTTGATCGCGAGGGGGATGGCTCTTTAAGATTGAAAAATAAAGCGGGTGTCATCGTTGATC
>CAZNGU010000514.1:0-2309 GCA_964572325.1 uncultured Methylomarinum sp. | reverse complement strand
TCAATTATGGATGATCCTTTTGCTCAGGCTCAACTTGTTGATGTACGCACTGAAGCAGAATTTCAGCGTAAACATATTCCTCAGGCTGTTAATATCCCCTTGGATTCACTGCGGGAACGTTTAGGTGAATTGTCTCAGGAGCGTGAAATATGGGTGGTGTGTGGTGTAGGACAAAGAGCGTATAACGCAACACGAATACTTCAGCAGCATGGCTTTCATGTACGTAACCTATCGGGCGGAATGCAAACTTATGCCGCGTATGAGGATTAGAGTTTAATGTTTAAAATCAGTTTAGATTAAGTAAAGATATTATTATATGCCTCAAACTCAAGAATATAGCCAGTTTACCATTGCGCATCAATTAAAGTGCCGCATAAGAATTATTGCTCCAAGTTTATTTCGAGATAAAGAGCGTGCTTATATATTGCAAATTCTGCTCTTAAAAAGAGAGGCGATTGAACAGGTCAAGATTGTTCCGGAAATTAATTCCGTCACCATTCGATTTAATCCGGAACAATTTCCAAAAGTAAATTTACTGAATTTACTGGAGATTGTATTGGCTAATTTTTCTCAAAAACCGCGAGAAAGTATAAAAAAGATTGCTGAACATGCTAAGCGACGAGATGGCTCGCAACAGGATATAGTTTTTGGAATAGGCGGGATGAGTTGTGCCTCTTGTGCCTTGTTTTTAGAAATGGTCTTATCCAGGGAAGAGGGTAATACTCATGTCAGTATTAACTATATTTCAGAAATCGGGACTGTCAGCGGTTATTTGAGTAAGGCAGAAATTTTTAAAATAGTTGAGGATAATGGCTATCAGGCTTATTCAATTGACACGTTGGCAGAGCGGAAGTTATTGCTGGAGCATGAGCAAAAACATCTACTAACGACTAAAAAAAGATTAATTCTGATTTCATTATTTGGTATTCCTGGAATGATTGCAGGTTTGCTTTTTGGTGGAAGTAGACGATTAAGGTTGGTGCAGGCTGGTTTAAGTTTAGCTGTTGTTTATGGTGGTGGAGGAGACATCTTTAAAAAAGCGTGGATTCAAGCCAGGCAGAAATCCATCAATATGGATAGCCTGATTGCAATAGGAGCGGGTTCCGCGTTTGTGATGAGTATTCCGTCCGTATTTAATCTCCGGCGACATGTCTATTTTGATGCTGCTACTGCAATTATTGGTTTTGTGCAGTTAGGTCGTTATCTTGAAGAGTTGGCAAAAAACAGGATGGTGCATGAGGTTGAGGAGCTGGTGAATCTTCAGCCACAAAATGCCACGTTGCTGCGAGATGAAAAAGAGAGTCAAATTGCTGCTGATAAAATACAGGTTAATGATGTACTTTTGATTAGGCCGGGAGAGCGGGTTCCAGTTGATGGTATTGTTATTAGTGGGCTTTCCAGTGTAAATGAATCGATGATTACAGGTTCATATTTGCCTGCTATTAAAGAAAAAGGACATGAAGTGTTTGGTGGCAGTATTAATGGCGGTGGTGTTTTAAGGATGAAGGCGACCGCAATAGGTAAGGATACTAAGTTGGCGAGTCTGGTGCATATGATAGATCAGACTCAAAGTTCGAAATTACTGGTTCAAAAAACAGTTGACCTTATCGCCTCTCGGCTGATGCCATCAATTATGCTTCTCTCAGCAGTGACATTTGGTGGTTGGGTTGCTATGGGTGAGCGTATTTCTCATGCATTTGCTAATGCAATTTCTGTATTAGTAATTTCTTGTCCTTGTGCTCTGGGGTTGGCTACACCAGCGGCTACAAGCGTAAGTTCGGGGCAGGCTGCCAGGCGAAAAGTCTATATACGTAATGGAAATGCGCCAGAAATTATGGCGAAAATTGATACTATTATTTTTGATAAGACGGGAACGCTTACTGAAGGCCATGCCAAAGTATCTGGTTTTAAAAATATTTCAACTCTGGATGATAGTTATGTTTTGCAGCTTGCTGCTTCTGTTGAATTTAATTCAGAGCATTTATTTGGCAAAGCTATAGTCGAATATGCGAAAGACAAGGGGCTGGCGCTCTTAACGTCATCTAAATTTTATTCTACTCCTGACCAGGGGGTGCGATCCCAAGTGGATGGGCATGAGGTTTTGTTGGGGAATGAAAGCTGGATAAATGAACAGCAATTAGACTCGACTGTGCTTAAAAAAACATCAGAACAATGGTCGTCGCAAGGATGTACATTAATTTATATGGTTGTTGATAACAAAGTGCATGCCTTGTTTGCATTGCAAGATCAGGTCAGGGAAGGGGTGGTTCCGCTAATAAGTGATTTGCATGCACAAGGCATAGAAATAT
>CAZNGU010000513.1:0-2310 GCA_964572325.1 uncultured Methylomarinum sp. | reverse complement strand
ACTAAGAAATATTGCCGTTACCGCCCCCTATTTACATGATGGTAGTGCTGAAACTATCGAAGAAGCTATCAGCATTATGGGGAAAACCCAATTAGGAAGAACTTTGTCAAAAAAAGAAATCAAGCTAATCAAATCTTTTCTCTTTACCTTAACTGGAGAATATAAAAACAAAGCACTGGACGATCCTTCATGATTAAAGGAAGCATAAATTACTGGGTTGGAATTATATTGCTGTTAACCGTTATCAGCTTCTTTTTCTACAAAAGCATCTTCAGTGAACTTCCATTAGATGAAACACTTAGCAACATTGAAAATATACAGGATTTTCAAGTACAACTACACCGTGACCTGTTACGTTACAGAAGCAATCAGATACAGCAATACGATACACTAAATGAAACCTTGCAAAATATTGACCAGAATATTTTAAGCCTGACCAGCAACAGCATTGCCAGTGATGATATTGGCATGGAAAGTATTTACAATATCGAAAGAACTATTACGCAGCAATTAAAACTTGTTGAAGATTTTAAAACCCATCATTCAATATTACGTAATTCATTATTTTATATATTCAATGCCAGTACCGATCTGTATTCAATAAGGCCCAAAACTCAATCCAAGCAACAGCTTCGCACCACTGCCGAATTGATTTCGCTACTCCTGCAATATAATGAAAACCCCGAAAATAATATTGCAAACAAAATTTATCCGTTGATTGACGAGTTAAACCAAAATCCTGACGCTGACACAAACGCTTTAATAAATCATAGTTTGATGATTATTGAACGCTTACCAGAAATAGATGAAATTCTGACGTTATTTAATTCCTTAGATATTGAAACCCAGATTATCTCGCTAAAAAATAAAATAAGCGATTTAAAGAACAAGCAGAATAACAATTCCCAGATATTCAACATCCTGCTGTTTATTTGCACGATATACCTGATCCTTTATATTTTATATATTTTCATCAGCCTGAGAAGAAATGAAGCTGAATTATCACGCAGCAATGAAAAATTAAATGATGAAGTTAATCTAAGAACAAAAACTGAAAAAGCACTTTTTCAACTTGTTGACATCGATAAAAATAGTCACGATAGTGAAGACAGAATATTATATTTATTAAATGCACTGTGTACTGCTTTGGATGTTGAGTATGCTTATATTACGAAAATAAACAGCTCCGGCATGAGTGCCGAAATACTCGGCTTACTTGACCACGGTATGTTCAGTAGTAACATGATATATTCTTTAGCTGGGACACCTTGTGAAGAAGTAATCAAAAATAAACGGCTGGTACACAACCGAGACTTTTTAAATTACTTCCCCCATTGCAACAGCGATATGTTAAAAGATGCTGTTAGCTACATTGGCGTCAGCCTGACTGATAAAAACGAAAACATTATCGGTCTAATTGCGATTGCCAGCAACACGCCTATTGAAGATACAAACCTGGCTGAAAATATTCTAACTATTGCCACTTCACGCGCAATAATTGAACTCGAACATCAGATAGAAATAAATAATAATACACGATACCAGCAAGGTCTCAGCTTAATTGACAACTGGGTTGCCCGCTTAATTACCGAGGGTTATGAAAAGAATGCTTTCTTTAAGAACATCTGCCGTGCCGCGCAGGAAATCACTAAGTCTCAATTAGCCTCATTCCCTATTATAGATGCTAACGCAAATAGCATACATTTTTTAGCTGTCAGTGGTTTGCAATGTGAAAAGCTAGAAAATATTAGCATGGAAGTTGAAGACGGTGGCTTATGCGCCTGGACAATATTAAACAATAAAAACTTGATCGTTAATGACGTTTTATCTGACTCCCGTGCTAAACAGGAGGTATCAAAAGAATTCCATGTCAAATCTGCACTACTAACACCAGTTACCCTAAAAGATAAACCTTATGGTGCCATCGCAGTGTTCAGAGCATATGATGAATATGACAAAATAGATGAGCAACTGATTTCACAATTTAGCCAAAGTGTACAAATGGCAATCATTAATATGCAATTGGTCAGTGACATGAAATCAGAGCGTGAACGCGCCGAGGTCACACTTCATTCTATTGGTGACGCCGTAATCACAACAAATGTGAAAGGTGATATTGAATACATGAACCATGTTGCTGAAACGCTCACCGAATGGTCTCTTGAGGAATCAAAAAATAAAGCCGTACAAAAAGTATTTAGAATTGAAGACATAGATACCGGTGAAGCAATTCATGATGTCATAAAATCATGCCTCTATGATGGCATATCAATCAACAAAAGCATTTTAAGCATGGTCAGTAAAAGCGGC
>CAZNGU010000512.1:0-2312 GCA_964572325.1 uncultured Methylomarinum sp. | reverse complement strand
TGTTGCAGGAAATAGAGCAGATTCATCAGCAGTATCCTAATCCTTGCCCTTAAAATACAAAAGGAAATTACCGTGCCTTATTTAAAACTAAAAACCAACAAACCATTGCACAAGAGCAATCCACTGATTTATTAGCTGAATTTTCGCAGCTGATGGCGAAAGAAACTCATAAACCCGAACGCTATGTCATGGTTGAATTAAATACTAACAAAAATATGGTTTTTTCAGGCAATAGTAAGCCGTTAGCTTATCTGGAATGCAAAAGTATCGGTTTGAGCAGTCAACAGGCAAAATCATTATCGGCTGCAATCAGCCAGATATTGCATACCAGGCTGAATATTCCTGCTGATAGAGTTTATATAGAATTCAGTAATTGCCCGGCAGAATATTGGGGGTGGAATGGCTCAACATTTGCCTGATTTTTATTAGCAAAGACTGCAGATTTTAAGAGTCAGGCTAAAAATTGTTTTCAGTTTAAATTCATATAGGCTATGCTAGCCTCTAAGCTTATTCAATCTGAACAAAATTATACTGAAAAATTATAATAAGTTAAGGTATTAAGGAGTGTATTATGGAAGCACTGGATCAGGTGTCAACAACACTTGCGTTATCTATGGGGCTAGCCTGGGCGAGTGGCATTAATCTTTACGCTACTCTGTTTACTTTGGGGTATTTAGCCAGCACAGGCAATATAGATTTACCCCCCGACTTGCAAATAGTGGCTAGCCCTGTGGTTATGGGCGCTGCTGGTATTATGTATTGTGTGGAATTTTTTGCTGATAAAATTCCAGGTATAGATACAGGCTGGGACACTATTCATACCTTTATTCGGATTCCTGCTGGAGCCATGCTGGCTGCTGGAGCAATAGGGGATTTGAACCCGGCGATAGAAATTGCATCTGCACTTTTAGGCGGAACTTTAGCCGCGGGATCTCATGCCACAAAAGCGGGCAGTCGAGTACTTATCAATACGTCCCCCGAGCCTTTTACCAACTGGACTGCATCATTAGGGGAAGATATCGCAGTTATAGGCGGTGTCTGGGCTGCTATCAACCATCCTTTCCTATTTTTAGTCGCTTTAGTAATTTTTATTATTTTAATGATCTGGTTATTGCCGAAGATATGGCTTGGGATTAAAAAAGTTTTTCGGTTTATTATTAACCTTTTCAGTAAAAAAGAAAGTTCGACGCAAGTCTAAGGAACGCGCACGGGGTAAGTTGGGCAAGTGACAATGTCTGATGATCTCGCAAACTGCTCCTGCGGTGTTCTACTATACGCCATCTTTGGCGTTATGCGTCATGGGATGCAGGAGCGTCCCCATGTAGACCACCACTGCCATTGACTAAAGGAAAAAACCGTAGGATGCGCTGAGGTACGAAGCGCATCTTTGTGTCATTGATGCGCTTCCTGTCGTCAGCACATCCTACGCAAAACAGTTAAGTCAATGACAGTGACAGTGACGGAGACCGTGGGAACTAAAATTTATTAATGTAGTGTTGATGGCGTGCTGGTCAAAGATTGCATAAAGGCAAGTAAATCCGCTTTCTCCTGATCAGTCAGATGTAAAGGGTATATCGCTGCATCTAAAAACCTATTTTTATCGCCCCCTTTATCATAGTATTCAATCACTTGCTTAAGTGTTTTTACACTACCGTCATGCATATAGGGTGCAGTCAGGGCAATATTACGCAAAGTGGGTGTTTTAAATTTGCCAATATCAGATAAGACTTTTGTTACATTAAATCTTCCTAATTCAGAGCGTTGTTCGGTACTTAATTCAAGCGAGCCAATATTTTCACCGGCCATTATATTATCTATCACGGGTTTTATTAGAGCTGACCCCACACCAATATTATAAAAGCGGTTATCGCTAAATAAGGCATTATTCCACGATATTTCATGACAATTAGCACAATTGCCTTTGCGCCTAAAAATCAGTATACCCCTTGCTGCGCTTGGTCTTAATTGACTTCTGTCCCCCGCAAAATAGTATTGATCAAAAGGCGAGTTTCCTGCAATCAGCGTTCTTTCATAACTGGCAATGGCTTTGGCAATATGTTCTACACTTATTTCTTGTTCTGAAATAGCAAAAACGTCTTGAATTTGCTTTTTGTATAAATCATTATTCAACACAACTTCAAGTATGTCTTGCTCTGATTCTAATCCATGTTCAATAGGGTTTAGAATGGGTTTTAAAGCCTGTTGTTCCAGACTGTTTTCTCGGCCATCAAGGAAAAAAGTTTCAAAAAATGCAGCATTAATCAGGGTCGGGGCGTTGCGCGGGCCTGTTTGACCGTTAATGCCCCTGGCAT
>CAZNGU010000511.1:0-2314 GCA_964572325.1 uncultured Methylomarinum sp. | reverse complement strand
AGCTAAAAAAAATATCGTCTGCGATGTCACTGGAATCTGCGGTAAAAAAGAAGATGTATCCAGTCTGCAAGATCTGTTGATGTTTAGTATCAAAGGGTTGGCTTTTTTTGCCCATAAATCATTAGAATTCGACATTGTTGAAAGAAAAACGGATCAATTTATCGCAAAAGCCTTATTTTCAATGGTCACCAATGTTAATTTTGACCAGGCGGCCTTTGTTGAACTAATAGCTGAAACTATTCAACGTAGAAATTCTTTACGCAAGCTTTTTTTAACGGCTTATCGGCAAAAGTATAATGTAGAATTTTCTGAAGCCATTCCAGAAGAAGCACAATGGCAATTTGAAACGGCCAACGAAGCCGCTTTTGTTGAAAAAGGTGCAAGCGTCGTCATTAACAAAGAAAAAATTAATGATGAAGACCTGCATGGCCTGCAGGAATGTTTACTGTATGCAATAAAAGGACTGGCTTCCTTGATTGTACATGCCCAAGACTTAAATGCAGAAAAACAGGAACTCTATCATTTTATCTACCAGGCGCTGAATTTTACCTTGCAGTCTGACAATACGCTTGAATCTGCATTGGACATGAATTTAAAATGCGGTGAACTAAGCATTACAGCCATGGGATTATTAGACCAGGCTAATGTCGCACATTTTAGCCAGCAACAAGTCACTACCGTTTATAAGGATGTATGGGAAAAACCGGGGATATTGTTCACTGGCCATGATATGCAGGATATCAAAGAATTACTGGAACAAACTGCCGGAACCGGTGTTGATGTATACACACACGGTGAAGCAATTACCGCCCATGCTTATTCTTCTTTTAAAAAATTCTTTAATCTAGCCGGAAACTATGGCAATGCCTGGCAAGACCAGCGTACCCAGTTTAGTAAATTTAAAGGCCCCATCCTGGTCAGTACTAATAGTATTCAGCAGCAAAAAAAAGACTACAAAGAAAAAATTTATACCACCGGCATGGTTGGCTGGCCGGAAATCACCCATATTGCAGATAGAAAACCCAGGCAAGCCAAGGACTTTAGTCCACTTATCGAACAGGCCAAAAAGTGCGAACCACCCACTAGCCTGTTATCAGAAGATGCCAAAGGCAAAGTTACTGTCGGTTATGGCCATCACGAATTAAGTAAAATACTCCCGGCTATTAGTAACGCTATTAAAGAAAATAAAATAGAGCGTATTATTGTATTAGCCGGAGGGGACGGTCGCCATAAAGAGCGGCGCTATTACACGCAAATAGCTGAAGCCTTGCCTGAAACCACGCTTATACTAACGGCCGGTGATATTAAATACCGTTTTCATGACCAGGATTTCGGTACGATTGATAAAATACCCCGTTTAATGGATGCAGGGCAAAGCAATGATTTTTATTCCATTATTGTTTTTTTGCAAGCCTTACAAAAATCACTGGGTTTAGCTGATTTTAATAAACTACCCGTTTCTTTTAATATTGCCTGGTATGAGCAAAAAACAATTCTCATTATGCTGGCTTTATTTTCGCTTAGCGTTAAAAATCTGCGCTTTGGCCCTACATTACCGCCTTTTTTTAACCCGGGTATCCTGCAACTACTGGACGATAGATTTTCTTTAAAAGGTATTGATACCGTAGAAAATGATACCGCTGCCATGCTAGAAGGCAAATAAACATTTGCTTGATGAATACGCCGACTGTTGAGCAAATAGAAGCCTTATTACCCCAAACACAATGCCAAAAATGTGGTTACAAGGGTTGCAAACCTTATGCACAGGCGATTAGCGAGCAAAAGGCTGATATTAACCAATGCCCCCCGGGAGGAAAGCAAGGCATTCTGGCCTTATCCCAATTGTTGGGTGTTGCCGAGAAACCACTCAACTCTCAATTCGGCATAGAAAAGCCACGCGAAGTGGCCGTCATTATCGAAAAAGATTGTATCGGCTGTACTAAGTGCCTGCCACCCTGTCCTGTTGATGCCATTATTGGTGCCTCCAAACAAATGCATACCGTAATACCCTCCATTTGTACGGGTTGCGAATTGTGTATAGCACCCTGTCCTGTCGATTGTATTGTGATGGTACCGGTTGATAATAATTCAGACCTTAACGAATGGAATAAAGAAAAGGCCAATGCAGCAAAAAAACGTTATCTGCATAAATTAAAGCGTATGGATCGACTAAAAACAGAGAAAATAGAGCGGATTAAAAAACAAAAACTGGCTTTAAAAAAATTAAAATCAGTAAATATTTAATACAATACTATTTGCCGCTCCAAAAATACTTAGTCAGCTATAGTAACACCAAGACAAAAGGAGTGGGAAC
>CAZNGU010000510.1:0-2322 GCA_964572325.1 uncultured Methylomarinum sp. | reverse complement strand
TTATTAAATAATCAGGTTATTTTAAACGCTGGAGAAAGTTTACCTCGATTTAATTTATTAATCGTCCCAAAGTTTCCGAATATTATTTCAAGCCATTGGTAGTCCAGTCATAGGAAATATTTGCTTTAATTTTAAAGTCTGGCAAGCCTGTCTTATAATGATTAATAAATTCCGACACCCCCCCGCTTGCTACAAAATCATCTTCAAACCAATCGAATATTTTAGATATCCGTATCAGGCCTTTCTCTACCCTTAAGCCTTTTCCTGAATTATTTAAAAATTGTCTGGCTTGATCATCTAGTTGATCATTCAGCTTATTAGCCGTATATGGCTCATTTCTCAAGTCAGGACAACTGACAGATGCACAAACAATTGCCAAATGAATCCGTGGCTCTCCCATAGGTCGCAGAATTTCATTTTCAATCTGGTCTAAAGTTACGGTCTTACCATTTAGAGAGCCTGCTGGCTTCCCCCAAACGGGACTAAAAAAACTTCCTGAATCTTTAATACTCTGGGTAGGCCAGTGATCAACAACTTTTTTTAATGCCAAAATATTATAGGCATTGATGTAAAAGGCTAGTTTTTCAAAATGATTAGACAAATGTTCTAATTTAAAAGCGGAGAGTTCCTGATAGGCTTGATCTAAACTACCATTATCTTTAATCGCTTGATAATCAACCTGCATTAATGAAACATTATTTTTTATACCCGGTTTCAGGTGATTTAATACGATTTGATAACTTGTCCAGTCAGGTTCTTCGGCAATGACGTTTGCTGTCATTAATAAAAATAAAACCGATACCCATATTGTTCTTTTTGTTGCCATTTGTTTTCCACTTTATTTAATGACTATTTAGTCGACAAAAAAATTAATTCCTTACAATTGTTACGCGTTTAATTGCGCTGCTGCCATTTGCGTCCCCTTAATCCTTGCCTCAATTTTTGCAAAAGCAATATCTCGTCCAGTTGATGTATCATCTTCAAAAGGTGAAAAGCCACAATCGTCGGTAGTACCCAATTGAACAAGTGGAATATATTTGGCAGCCAACAATACTCTGTCACGAACCATTTCAGCTGTTTCTATTTCATTATTAATCACATTAATAACACCAATAAAGACTCGCTGATCAGGTTTTAGGTATTGTTGTATTATTGAAAGCACTCTACGAGGATCTTTTTCACTGGCAAGTTGCACATAAAAATTAGCCGCTTTTAGTTGAAACAGATCAGGTAATAATTCCGCATAATCAACATCTGCGCTATGAGTTGAATCATGATCACCACCTGGACAGGTATGCACCCCTATCTTTTTTCTTTGTTCTGCGCTAAATTGCTCTAGAACTCGATTATTTAACTCAATAAATTGTTTAAGTAGCGCCCTGCCTGGATCAAGTTTTATTGCTAAACGGCCTTCTGTAAAATCAACTTGAACACAATGGGCACCTGCTTTCAGACATAAACGAATATCAGTGGCTACCTCTTCCACTAAGTCATCTAAAAACTGTGCTTTACTATAGCCTGGTATTTCTTTTTCTGGATATAATAAGCTTAATGCTGATGCTGAAATAACGGCTTGTTTAACGGGTACATTTGCATACAATAATGCGGACTTTAAGTATCTATCTGCATACTGCTTATATTTAAAGGAGCCTGCTGTTAATCGAGGTAGTTGCCGACTATGACCGTCTTCAAATTCAATCACAACTCCATCATCGGCAATATTGCTTAAGCCTTCTAAAGGATAGGTAGCAAAACTTGATTTTCCTTGTTCTCCATCACTAATCACTGGCGAGCCCGTTGCTTCAAAACGTTTAACGGTATCTTCTAGAGCTTTGTCATAAGCATTAGCCCGCTCAATTTGTGAACCCTGTTTCTGAATAGCTAATAACTCATCGGGTCTGGGTATACTACCAATAGGTTCCGTTGGAATAGTCATAAATTGCACCTTGATTTAGAATATTAACTAGTGCTGCACTAGAACGCTATCAACATTATATTGAGGGAGTTCTAGCCGCGCCTCCAGCCATGAAATTTTTTAACCCAACGCAATAACCCTTCCGGCGCATGTTGTTTCTTCCACATCCCTGCAGCATATTTATTGGCTTCGACCATGGTTGGATAAATATGAATCGTGCCTAATATTTTATTTAGCCCTAAGCCATGTTTCATTGCTAAAACAAATTCTGCAATTAAATCCCCTGCATGTTCACCGACAATGGTGACGCCCAGAATTTTATCTTTACCTGGTTGTGTTAATACTTTTACCAAACCATGATCTTCACTATCCGCAATGGCTCTGTCTAAATCATCAATTCCATAAGT
>CAZNGU010000509.1:0-2327 GCA_964572325.1 uncultured Methylomarinum sp. | reverse complement strand
AGTGATAATACAGATTTTGAATTAAATAAACCTGCATTTGCAGGGGCAAAAATATTAGTGGCAGGTGATAATTTTGGTTGTGGATCATCCAGAGAACATGCGCCCTGGGCTATAGCTGATTATGGTTTTAACACCATAATATCCAGTAGCTATGCTGATATTTTTTACAATAACTGCTTTAAAAATAGCATATTACCTATTAAAGTAGATAAGCAAAAGTTACACGATCTAATGGAAGAAATTTCAGCCAATGAAGGCGTTTCTTTTGTGATTGATCTGGAAAACGAGCAGGTCATCACGCCCGCTGGAAATGGTTTTAGCTTTGATATTGATCCATTTAGAAAAGATAATTTATTGCAAGGCTTTGATGATATTGGTTTAACACTAAAACATGTTGATAAAATTGATCAATACGAAGAAAAACATAAGCAAGCCTATCCCTGGCTTTGGAATTAAGTTGAGTTGCAGACTGGATAAGGGATTTCTACCATTTAAGACCCTGAACAGGTTCTTGAAAACTACCAAATAGTAGTGTTGCTTATTCAGTCTACATAAAGATTATCTAAGAAAATAACATGTCTACACAACCCAGGCATATCCAGTTAATGGACACCACACTACGTGATGGTGAGCAGACGCAAGGGGTTTCTTTTGCACCTGATGAAAAAGTCAATATCGCCAAAGCATTACTCCAGTCACTACGAGTTGATCGTATTGAAGTGGCTTCCGCGCGGGTATCAGAAGGTGAAAAACAAGCGGTTTCACGGATTAATGCATGGGCCAGAGAAGAAGGCTTTGATGGTTGCGTGGAAGTCTTGGGTTTTGTTGATCATACCCGCAGTGTAGACTGGATCATAGAAGCCGGTGGCAGTGTTATAAATCTGTTAACCAAAGGCAGTGAAAAACATTGTCGGGATCAACTGGGAAAAACCCGGGAACAACATGTAGTTGATATTCTAAAAACAGTTGATTACGCCTTAAGTAAAGGCATGACAGTTAATGTTTATCTGGAAGACTGGTCTAATGGGTATCGTGATAATCGCGATTACGTGTTTGCTTTAATGGACAGTTTACAGCGATCAGGCATTAGTCATTTTATGTTGCCTGATACTTTGGGTGTGTTATCACCCGAAGAAGTATTTGATAGTTTGAGTGATATGTGTCAGCGTTACCCGGAAGTTCAGTTCGACTTTCATCCCCATAATGATTATGGCCTGGCCACGGCCAATGTAATGGCTGCAGTACGGGCAGGCATAAATGCTATTCACTGTACTATTAATTGTCTAGGTGAGCGGGCTGGAAATGCTTCTTTGGCACAGGTAGTGGTAGTGCTGACCGACATGATGAAAATGAATCTATCCATTGATGAAAGTCATTTGGTGCGCACCAGTAATTTAGTGGAAAATTTTTCCGGGAAACGGGTGGCAGCTAATGCGCCTATTGTAGGTGCTGATGTGTTTACTCAAACCGCCGGAATTCATGCCGATGGTGACCAGAAAGGTGATTTGTACAAAAGCGCCTTGTTTCCTGAGCGTTTTTCGCGAAGACACAGTTATGCTTTGGGCAAAATGAGTGGTAAGGCTTCGTTGAAAAAAAATCTGGAATTACTGGAGCTTGAACTCTCCGAAGAAAACCAGAAAAAAGTGTTGGCTCGTATTGTTAAGTTAGGAGATTCCAAGCAGACTATTACCACGGATGACCTGCCCTTTATTATTGCAGATGTGTTAGAAAGTAAAAACTATCAGCATATTAAATTATTGAATTGTTCAATCACCAGTGGCTTGGATTTGGAAGCAACAGTAAGTATTCGAGTTGATGTAAAGGGTGAAATTCATCTGACTTCCGGCTCAGGCAACGGTGGTTTTGATGCGTTTATTGATGCTATAAATAAAGTATTAAAATTACACGACTATACTTTACCTGCTTTGCTTGATTATGAAGTGAGGATACCCAAAGGTGGGCATACCAGTGCCTTGACAGAATGTGTGATCACCTGGGATTGTGGTAATAGAACGCGTAAAACGCGAGGAGTGCATTCTAACCAGGTGTTTTCTTCTGTGCTGGCAGCATTGAGAATCATTAATATTCAACTGCAGGAACAAAGCCAGAAAAAACCAATTAGAGGCTAATGTTCAATACTATGCAAAAAATAAGCAACAAATACCTGGAAGCTAAAGCTTTAAGCTGTATTCGCGATGATCGGGTTTTGTTTGAAGGATTAGATTTTTGTTTGAAAAATGGCCAGGTTCTATTGCTTGAAGGCAAAAATGGCAGTGGAAAAACTTCTTTGCTACGGATTATTTGTGGATTCAGAGAACAGGATGAGG
>CAZNGU010000508.1:0-2330 GCA_964572325.1 uncultured Methylomarinum sp. | reverse complement strand
CACCTAATTCATCAAAAATATCTTGAGTATTTTCGACCAGCTTGGCACCTTCTTTTATCAATGCGTTACAACCGCGCGCTAAAGGGTCATGGATAGAACCTGGAATGGCAAAAACTTCTCGATTGGCTTCCAGAGCCATTCTGGCTGTTATTAAGGAGCCACTTCGTTTAGCGGCTTCTACGACTAATAAGCCTATACAAAGGCCACTAATTATTCGGTTCCTACGCGGAAAATGGTGTGCATGAGCCGCTGTTCCGGGGGGAAATTCAGAAATCAGAGCACCGGTATTGGCAATATCTGTAGCTAACTTTTTGTTCCGAGCCGGATAAACCCTGTCTAAACCCGTTCCGGCTACGGCTATGGTGTATCCCTCAGCATTTAATGCGCCTTGGTGCCCTGCAGCATCAATACCTAAAGCCAGGCCACTACTTATCACAAAACCAGAATGAGCTAAGGATTTTGCAAATGCCGTAGCTGTCTGCTTGCCTAAAACAGATGGATTACGACTTCCGACAATAGCTATTTGAGGTTGAGATAAAATTGCTGGATTGCCCCTTACAAAAAGTAAAGGCGGTGGATTATCTATTTCCTTTAACTGACGTGGATATAGACTGTCATCGATAGTTATAACATGATTATCTTGCTGCTCCAGCCAAGCTATGTCATGTTCAATCAGCGACCAGTCAGGTGCTTTTATAAAATCAATACTCTGCTCTTTTAAACCTATTGCACTCAGCTGACTATGTGATTGCTTAAATAACTGCTCAGGTTGAAAAAAAGCTAGCGTTTTTAAAAATGTTTTACCGCCTACAGAGGGGGCTCTTAATAATAAAAGCCAGTATTTAAGCGAGTGCATTGTAGCTGTCATCGCAGTTGATGATCAGTTGGTACGGAAGAAATTAACACACTCCAGAGAGAATATTATAAAGGTTTAAGGAGTTTGTACACGGTCAAGTAAATGAATCGCTTGTGTCGCTTCAATAACCAGTGCATAACTGAGCCGTTCAAATGGGCGAAAAACCATCAATAATCCTGCTAATTCATCGGGTAATCTGACCGCTTTATCTTTTTCCTCACTATAAGTATCCGCAATTAATTTTCCTCGCTGATAAATATCAAGTGTATGGCCTGTTTCCAGCCCATCCGCCAAACCTTTGTCAATCACAACAATATTATGCTGTCCAATTTGAGAGACACCATCAAGGACACTAATTATGCTACCAGAAATTAGTTTTTCAGGTGGATGTGGAAAATAATTTAAAGCTAATTCACCTTTATCACTGACCATAAGCCTATCACCTTTCAATATTTCGCGATTCGACTTTATAATACTGAGAGTTGCAGGATCACCTGCCTTTTCTATGGTAGCATCGGCAACATATTGTGCTTCATAACCTAAAACTTCATGGCTTTCCGGACTGATATAAACTTCGCCTTCACGATAAATGGTGTAACTAAGACTTTCTGGTGCAATAATGGACTTAACATAAATTCTATCTCCCGCACCAGCTACAATGTGTTCCCCTGCAAAACCAATAACATAAGGGGATTCAGCTAATTCTTTATGATCTACTATCTTTGGGGATATCAAAAATTGCGAAATAGCATCAGTAGGAATAATTTTAGTGCTTTCTACAATAGAAGATGTTCTTATCCGTGGTTTTAGATCTGCAATTCTATGTCGACTTAATTGTGGCTTACCGTCAATTATAGAAAAGTACAAAGTATCCCCAGCATAAACCAAATCCGGGTTTTCTATTTTAGTATTATTCTCCCATAATAACGGCCACTGTCCTGGGTTTTCCAGAAATTGACTGGCAATATCCCATAGCGTATCCTCTTTCTTCACAGTATATTGATCAGGATGTCCAGGTTTTATCAGAATAGTTTCTGCCCAGCTATTGACACTAAAAACTAAAAAAAACACAAAGCTTACAGTTTTTCGAAAAACCATGAGTAACACCCTTTATAATTAAGTTCTATACTTCGCACGGTTACAATTGCGGAATTTATAGCGAGCTGATTTTGGACGAGAGCAAGGCGCTGAAACAGGCTCATAGCAAGCTATGTAACTGTTTCATCAACGCCGCTATCGGCATAAAATAAGCCGTTAGAAATCCGCAACCGTGGATACACGAAGTATATCTAAGAACCTGTTATAGATCCACTGCAACAATAGGCCTAACAGGCTTTAAGACAATTTGACGAAAAACAATCCCTTGCCTTAGGGACGTTCACGAAATAACTTCGACAACTCGCTGGTTTTTTTATCCGTCTTCTGCGTTGTACAAATAGTTGCGTAGCTTGCTATGGTCGCAACCAGCATCCTG
>CAZNGU010000507.1:0-2331 GCA_964572325.1 uncultured Methylomarinum sp. | reverse complement strand
CTTAATTAGTCATTCGCTAAAATCACCCCATCTTCCATCTGTAAAACCCTGTCCATTCTCTGAGCCAGGGATTGATCATGTGTAACTACTAAAAAACTGACCTGTAATTCTCGATTCAGTTCCAGCATTAACTGGTAAATCTGTTCTGCTGTCTTACTATCTAAATTACCGGTTGGCTCGTCTGCTAAAACACATTTAGGTTGATTAATTAATGCTCTGGCTACTGCAGCACGCTGCCTTTCCCCGCCAGATAATTCCCCGGGTTTGTGCTGAATTCTATGCCCTAAACCGACTCTACCTAATAATTGCGTGGCTTGCTCACGTGCATTTTTTACTGATGCGCCTCCTATAAGAACAGGCATTGCAATATTTTCTAAAATAGTAAATTCACCCAGTAAATGATGAAATTGATAGATAAAGCCTAAGGATTTGTTTCTTAATTGGCATAGTTTTACTGCGCTAATGGTATTGAGATCCTCTCCATCTAAAATTACTTTTCCTTCTGTCGGTTTTTCCAGACCACCCAATAAATGTAACAAGGTGCTTTTACCGGAACCGGAAGCTCCCATGATTGCCACTCGCTCACCGGCATTAATTGTTAAATCCACGCCTTTCAGAACCTCAACATCCAGGTCGCCTTGCTGAAATCGTTTACATATTTTCTGACATTGCAAAATGCTAACATTACTCATAACGTAACACCTCAGCCGGATTAATTCTTGATGCTTGCCAGGCAGGGTATAAAGTAGCAAGTAAAGACAAGATAAATGCAATGCCGGCAATGGCATAGACATCTCCCCAGTCCAGTTTTGATGGCACATCACTAATGTAATAAACATCAGCGGCCATAAATTGCACACCAAAAAAGGCTTCAATTGCCGGCACAATGGTTTCTATATTTAGTGCTAAAAGCACGCCGCCTAGCGTTCCCAATGCAGTTCCTACAATGCCGATAATACCCCCTAAAACAATAAAAACCCCCATGACTGATCGATTAGAAAAGCCCTGGGTTTTTAAAATAGCAATATCTCCACGCTTGTCGGTAACGACCATGACCAGAGTGGAAACAATGTTAAAAGCTGCTACCGCAACGATGAGCAATAAAATAATAAACATGACTCTTTTTTCGGTTTTTATTGCTCTAAAAAAATTACTATGTGCTTTTGTCCAGTCACTCACCCTGTATTTATAGTAGAGCTCATTAGCTAGATCTTGGGTGATTTGCGGTGCATTAAATAAATCGTCTAGCTTAAGCCTTAAACCACTTACAGAATCACCGAGTCTAAATAATTTGGCAGCATCAGCTATATGAATAATTGCCATATTACGATCATATTCATACATTCCCACTTGAAAAACACCAACCACTGTAAACCGTTTTAGGCGCGGTAAAATACCTGCAGGTGTTGAATTTACCTGGGGACTAATAACGGTAACCTTATCTCCTGTTATAACACCTAAATAATTGGCCAATTCTTGGCCGAGTACAATTCCAAAGCCACCTTTAGATAAGTCTGATAATTTACCCGACTTCATTTTACTAGCTACTTCTGAAACTTTTGGCTCATATTTAGGAATAATCCCACGTATTGCGGTACCACTGACTCGTCTGCCAGCATTAATCATGACCTGTCCTCTAACAAAAGGTGCGGAACCTTCAACATGAGGGTAATTAAGCATCTTTTTTTCCAGTTCCTGCCATTGCTGTAAGCTTCCATTTCTACCTGTTATGGTGGCATGCGAGGTCATGCCTAAAATGCGTTCGCGTAATTCAGCTTCAAAGCCATTCATCACTGATAAAACAGCAATTAAGGTAGTTACACCCAAAGCAATGCCCAATATGGACGTTAAGGTAATAAAAGAGATAAACTGGGTGCGTCTTTTGGCACGCGTATATCGCATACCAATATATAGAATTAAAGGTTTAAACATGAAAAATTGTGTGGGGTTTACTTGCAGTTAGAGCAAATACCATAAAGATACAAACTATGGTCAGTTAATTGGTAACCTAGTTTTTCAGCAATATCATTTTGTCGGTTTTCAATAATTGTATCGGTAAATTCATCTACCTTGCCACATTTCATACAAACAATATGATCATGATGAACACCTCTATTCAGTTCAAAAACAGAATTTCCTCCATCAAAATGATGCCGGGAAACCAAGCCAGCAGCTTCAAACTGAGTTAATACACGGTAGACTGTTGCCAGACCTATTTCTTCATTTTCACTGAGTAAAACTTTATACACTTCCTCAGCCGAAAAATGACGTTGATCTGTCTGTTTTTCAAGAATTTCTAAAATCTTAACACGGGGCAAAGTGACTTTTAGT
>CAZNGU010000506.1:0-2334 GCA_964572325.1 uncultured Methylomarinum sp. | reverse complement strand
TCGTTCCAAAACAGCATCTTTTGACCTAAGCAGGCGCTCATCAGCCATAATAGAACTACTAAATATAAAGAGCAGAATAAGAAACACTCTATTTTTATCAAAAAACATGATTCACCATTAAACACATAAGTTCTTCCAGAATTTTATATTCCGTGCGACCACGGCTACAGTTTTCAATTTAGAATGTGCGTAAAATATTTACGAGCTGTCCATATTTAAGTATAGCGACTTCATTCTGATATGTTTATTACTTTGTCCCAAAAAAAAATGGATTTAAAAAAATAATGGCTTTTGCAACACCAACGCGCATTAAACAACACTAATAAAAAAGAGCTACTTATACTTTTTTTTGTCGTGTACAAGGTATATTATTATATGCTTGGCAGCCATGTTACATATAACTAGATAATCAATGAGAATTCAAAATTTGCTGAATAATATAAAATGTTTTTTACTATTTGTTTTTTTAGTACAGTATTTTTCAGTAAGTTCAGCTGAAGAATCTTTATTTAAAAGCCAGACGACAGGACAAGCTTCTGTTTATACATTGGGATCTGGTGATTTATTAAGAATTACAATTTTTAATCAAGAAGACTTGTCAGGGGAATATCAGGTTAATGGTAATGGTGATATATCTTTCCCTTTAATAGGTACCATTAAGACCCAAGGTCTGACCCTTCCTCAAGTTGAAGCAAAGCTTACAAATAAATTAAAGCCTGATTATTTACTTAATCCACGGATTAGTTTGCAAGTCTTAAATTTTAGACCTTTTTATATTTTAGGTGAAGTGGCTGACCCCAAATCTTACCCCTATGTTGATGGCATGACTTATCTTAATGCAGTGGTTATTGCGGGTGGTTATACCTATCGGGCAAAAAAAGGCTATGTTTATGTGATAAGAGGGAATGATTCTGAACGTAATGAGATTAAACTGGGTACAGAGCAAAGAGTGCAGCCAGGAGATACTATTCGTGTGGATGAACGATTCTTTTAAGGACTAAGCATGAATAATCAGCTATTACAACAAGTGCACAAACTTGAATCTATTGATGACAAAAAAGATTCTTTAGAAAACTTCCTACACACCCTATTACTACACAAACGCTTAATTATAACCATTACTTTACTGATTAGTATTTTGGCAGTATTGTTGATTTTTCAACTAACGCCACGTTATAAAGCAAGCACTCAATTACTCATGGGAACAAAATCCAGAGTTGTTAATATTCAAACAGTTTTAACTAATGATTTAATGAATGATGGCGCTATTTTGGGCGAAATTGAGATTATTAAATCACGCTCCCTGGCTAAAAAAGTCATTCACTCTTTGCATTTGGAACAGATTGATGAATTTAATCCTGCCCCTCAAAAAGAAAGTGCACTGTCATTTTTAAACCCAAAGAACTGGATTTCAGATGAATTAAAGCTTTCTCTAGATTTAAGCAAAGTTGCAGTTAAAAATACTGAAGAAGAGAAGCAACGGCTGTTAGTTCATAGAATGGTTAATACGTTTTTGTCTAAATTAAAGGTTTCTCAAATTAAGCGTTCTCAGGTAGTTACCATTAAAATGGAATCTGAAAGTCCTGTACTAGCGGCTAAAATGGCTAATGCATTGGCTGATAAATATATTATTGGACAACTGGAAGCAAAATTTAATGCCACTAAAAAAGCAACTGACTGGCTAAATAATCAACTGACCCGACTAAAACAAAAAGTTGAACAATCCGAACATGCGATTGAATTGTACCGGCAAAAAAAGGGAATCACCCAAAGCAAAGGAAATATGGGCTTATCTCAACAACAATTGTCTGAAATCAATAGTCAGTTAATTGTTGCCAGAGCACAGAAAGCTGAGGCCAGTGCTCGTGTTAGTCAAGTGCAACAATTGATTCGTAGTGGTGGTGATGTAAGCAGTGTTTCAGAGGTATTAAACTCCAGTCTAATTCAGCGGCTGAAAGAACAGCAGTCTACTTTGCAGCGTAAGTATTCTGAAATGTCAGTTGAGTTTGGTAAAAAACATCCCAAAATGATTCAATTACGAGCTGAGTTAGCTGATATTAAGAGCAAAATCACTATCGAGGTAAAAAAGATTGCAGCAAGCTTACAAAATGAATTAGAAATTGTGAGTATACGTCAAAATTCATTGGCTTCTAGTTTAAAGAAAATTCAGCAACAAACGGGAGGCGACCGAGAAGCTGAAGTGGGTTTGCGTGCCTTAGAAAGAGAAGCTTCGGCAAATAGAGTTTTATTTGAAACTTTTTTAACCCGGTTTAAAGAGACCACCTCAACACAAGGAATGGACGAAGCTAATGCCCGCATCATTTCTGAGGCAGA